>JAZABE010000173.1:0-1756 GCA_036137535.1 Planctomycetota bacterium
AGAGTCGATTAAAGTCGACTCGAGAAGATGCGGTTCGACAACTGAAGGATAAGCAAGAACTATTTGTTGACGGCGAAAATGTTATCAAGTTTGGGAAGCACAAATTCTCGGTCAACGTTCAGCAACTGGACTTGACGACGGTGCTTAAGGAGGGCGAACTTCTGTTCCACTTGACGGGTACCAATTTCTTGGAAGCGGTTGAAGACCGGGAGCTGTTGGCGACACGTCACGTTTGGGAGCAGGAAATTGTTTCCGAAAACCGAGAAGTTTACCGGGGAGAATACCTGGCTTATCAAATCCTTAAATCAATCGAATCCGATCCAGCGAAGATCGGCGAGCTCCATGCCTTGGAAGAAAAAGAGTTGGTTCAACGCGTTCAGGAATTCATGGCTCCGCGGTATGCCGAGGGTTATGTAAAGGGTGTGCAGGATCATGATGCGGCGAAAATTTTGTCGGGTTTACTCGACCTGAAGTTAAATATTGGGTTGCTGGGATACCACATCGATGCCCGCTCTTTGGCCGCCTTGTTTTGGTTGGACCTTCAGGCAACCGAGAAGCGACTGCACGACTCAGTTGCTGCCAAGGTGAGGGCCCATGGTGCGATCAGGAAAGTTTTCGAAATCGCCGAGGGCCGGGGGATTTATGTTGAACAGCTCAAAAAGCGGATTGAGGAGTTTTGCCTGGCTAACCCGGTCTTCGAGGCGTCCTTGTGTACGCAGGCGGCAAATTATCTCTATGACCAGCTAGTGTCAGGTGCGGATTTTGGAATCGCGACCCGTTCCAACGAAATCAAAAATACATTTATGGCACAGTTGGAAAGAAGGAATTTTTCAAAAGAATTCCAGCAATTGGTTTTGGATGTGAAATCGAGTCGGGTTGACCAATTTGAACTGATTCGTAACTGGGTTGCCTCGCACGTTGAGCAGTTTGGTGACGAAAGTGACTTGACGTTTGTCAACGAAGTTGCAGTTTCCATTATGAATTCATCTTCGGGAAAAGTTCTCTCAGGAAGTCCAAGTCGGAAGATTGCGGGTTTGCTTGGGAACCATGTTGTGGCCCAGAACAAGGAATATGAACTGCAGTTCAATGAATTTATCTTGAAGCTGGAAAAATATGAGGCGGATGTTGTTCCTGACTACAACGCCTACATTGACTTGAAAAAAGAAATCGTTGATGCAAAACGTGAGCAGTTGCGACTCGATGAATTCAAACCGAGGGTGTTAACTTCATTTGTGCGGAACAAGTTGATCGATGAGGTCTACTTGCCAATTGTAGGTGACAATCTCGCAAAACAGATTGGAGTGATCGGCGATCAGAAACGCACTGATTTGATGGGTTTGCTCCTGCTCATTTCTCCGCCCGGTTACGGTAAAACCACTTTGATGGAGTACATTGCCAACCGACTGGGAATCACTTTCATGAAAATTAATGGTCCGGCCATTGGGCACCATGTCACTTCGCTGGACTCGGCAGAGGCTCCCAACGCCAGCGCCCGGGAAGAAGTTGAGAAGTTGAACTTGTCTTTGGAAATGGGCGACAACGTGATGATTTATCTGGATGACATTCAGCATTGCAACCCGGAGTTTCTGCAAAAATTCATTTCGCTCTGTGATGGTTCGCGGCGGATCGAAGGCGTCTACCAGGGACGGACAAGGACATACGACTTGCGCGGGAGAAAAGTTGCTGTTGTAATGGCGGGTAACCCTTACACCGAAAGTGGAGAAAAATTCCAGATACCGGACATGCTTTCCAACCG
>JAZABE010000174.1:0-2491 GCA_036137535.1 Planctomycetota bacterium
AAACCGATCCATTTTGGAATGCAGTGGCATCTCATCCAGCCTGAACTTCAAAGACCATTACTGGGTTCACAATGATTCCGGTGGAAAAGGAGCAGCTTTCCTGATTACCAGCAAGGGGAAAAGCAGATTGGAAGTTAAATTAAACCAAGTCCAAAACAGGGATTTTGAAGACTGCGCGACGTTTCGTCAAAATGGCAAATCCTATGTGGCAATTGGTGACATTGGTGACAATCTCAGGCAAAGAAACGAACTCGTGGTCTACATCTTCGAAGAACCCGCTGTTCTTCCTGACCAAGAGTCAATCTCGCTCAACCTGACAACGACTATCACGTTCAAGTTCGAAGATAAAATCAAACGGGATTGCGAAGGACTGGCTTATTTTTCACCAACCCAAACGTTACTGGTAGGTTCTAAACTAAAAACTCGTCAAATATTAAATGAAGAAAAAGCTGGAATTTTCCAACTGCAATTTGATATTTCGAAAAAAAAACAACGCTCCATCGCCAAACAAAGTGCCGAGGTCCCCGGTGGCATGAACACCGGTATGGATTTCCGGTTGGACGGGCAGTATGCCGTCATTCGCAACTATCTCCATGGCACCCTTTTCAGAATCAGCAATTCCGACTTAAAACAATCATTTACAAATAACCTGGGACAAAGAATCGATTTGCCCTTTCAACGTCAGGGCGAAGCCATCTGTTTTACAAAGGATGGCAAAAATCTGATCGTGACCAGTGAAGGCAAAAACCAGGCTATCTACGAAATTCGTTTGCGTTAATTCACCCAGGTTTCAACTCATGATCCATTCCTCCTGTTTCACGCCATGTCTAAAACGTCAATCATCTGCCTGCCTTTCTCTGCTCGTTGGTTTATTTCTGGTTCACGGTGCTGATATTTCGATCAACTGGGCAAGTGACAATTTCCCTAATGTCCAAACCCTGAATATTCGCCGTGTTTTTTACAATGGAGAGCACAATGCCTTTACGGACCTGGTCAAATTTGGAGAAAATTACTATTTGACTTTTCGCAGCTGTCCGGACGGGCACATGGTCCACCCCACAGCCTCGGTCATCATCCTTCAGAGTGCAAACCTAAAAGATTGGAAACAGGTCTTTCAATTTTCAGTCAAACATCGCGATACACGTGACCCTCACTTCCTGATCTTCAATAACCGGCTTTTTGTTTACACAGGCACTTGGTATAGCGGGGACAAAACATTGCCTCCTTCTGATTACGACTTGAACCAACATCTGGGATACGCAGTCTGGTCCAAGGACGGGGTTCACTGGTCCCATCCCCAAATGATGGAAGGGACTTTTGGACACTATATCTGGAGAGCGGCTTCTTTTGGAGGAAAGGCCTATCTTTGCGGTCGACGCAAAATAGAGTTTGATATCAAGCCACGCGGTGAGCCCACCAATGTGGAATCATTGATGCTCGAAAGTGACGACGGACTCATCTGGAAAAAGAAAGCAACCTTCCAGGAAATCGAAGGTGACGAAACGGCGTTTCTTTTCAATAAAGACGCGTCCATCATTGCCATTGGAAGGCGAGGCGGAAACAAAGCCCAGCTCTTAAGTTCGAAACCACCCTATTCAAATTGGCAACGGTTAGAGCTTTCCCAGTATATCGGTGGTCCCAATATCCAGCGGTGGGGCGATCGGATCGTCGTCGGCGGGCGGCAGACAACTCCCAACGGCCCCCGAACATCGATGTATTGGCTTGACGGCAGCCGATTGGTTAGGTTTGCAGTTCTTCCGAGCGGGGGAGACAATTCTTACCCCGGCTTCCTCCCCCTTTCCAAGCGAAACGCTGTTGTATCCTGGTACTCGTCGCATGAACAACTCAACGGCAAAACCGTTACGGCAATTTATATGGCCGACCTAGTAACGGATGAATCACCAGATTGAAGAAACACCATCTAATTGCGTTCAAAAAACTCGCCCAATCCTTCATAACCGTGGTAATCAACCCCTGCTTGCTTCCACTGGGAAACAACCCGGTCGTATTGCTTTTGCAATCCTTCCTTGAACCGCGAAAACTTGACCACATTGGAAAGCTCAAGAGGGTCGTTAGCCAACTCGTAAAGTTCTTCTGCGGGTCGAGTTTTGTCATCCTGATAGGGCCAATAAATGTACTTCAAGTCACGAGTCACGATGCTCAAGCTAAAGGTTGGCCGTGGTCCCCAGACATTGATTAAAGGAAGGCTCTCATGGATTTTTTCCCGAGGCCTATCGTAAAGCTTCATCAGGTTTTTTCCGTCCATTGATCCCGGAATCTCAATCCCCGCTAAGGCCAGAATCGTGGGAGCGAAATCGATGTTGCCCGTTAGTTCACCGCACCGAATTTTTCGGCCACTATTGGGATGCCGTGGGTCCAATAGGATCAGTGGAACCCGAGAGGATTCTTCATAGGGAAGCACTTTCGAACCGAAGCCATGAGACCCGCAAAAGAACCCGTTGTCTGATGTATAGATTATTACCGTTTTTTT
>JAZABE010000175.1:0-5280 GCA_036137535.1 Planctomycetota bacterium
TACCGCAAATGATGAATCGCAGCGGATGCCGCCCGAAGGGGAGCCGCTTTCCCAAAACGAAATCCAGGTGATCCGGCAGTGGATTTTACAAGGGGCGATGTTGGATGGGAGTTTTGTGCGAGGCAAATCCGATCTTTGGTCATTTCAGCCAATTCAGGCATCCAAACCGATGTTGAGAGCCAAGGGACACCACTCATTGCGTGTTCAAAACCCGGTTGATTTTTTTGTTTCCCGAAAGCTTGAGAAGTTGAACCTGACGTTAGGTCAGCATGAAAAGCAAAACAGGATAATTCGCAGGCTGTTTCTGGTGACCCTTGGTGTTTTGCCGACGGAACAGCAGGTTCAAGAGTTTGTGACCGATCCCCGTCCCGATGCTTATGACCGGCTCCTGGAACGGGTGCTTTCATCGCCCGAATATGGTGAGCGGTGGGCTCAACACTGGCTTGATATCATCAGGTTTGGAGAAACTCAGGGATTTGAAACCAACCGGGAGCGACCGAACGCTTGGCCGTTTCGGGACTACGTTATTGAGTCATTAAACTCTGACAAACCTTATAACGAATTCGTTCGGGAGCAAATCGCCGGAGACCAATTAGGTGAACCCGTCGGGACTGGGTACATTGTGGCGGGGGCTCACGATATCGTGGGGAGTCCCGACATTAACTTGACAATGATGCAGCGGCAGGATGAGCTTGCAGACATTGTCAATGTTACCGGGACCACCTTTCTGGGCCTGACGATTGGCTGCGCTCGATGCCATGATCATAAGTTTGATCCAATTTCCCAAAAAGATTTTTATTCAATTCAGGCGGTTTTTGCTGGGATCAAGCATGCTGAACGGTCCCTGCCGCCGGCCAACGATTCTCGAAGGCGTTTGGAACAGTTGGAGTCTGAAATTGCTGCATTGCAAGCGAAGCTTGTAGGTTTTATTCCCCCGGACCGTTTTTCCTCGGTGGTGATTGACGAGTCGCAAACGGATCGCTTATCGGTCCGATACCTGGTTCCACCCGCCGGCAAGAAAACCAACCCTGTCGGCACGGGTCGTGGAGAACGAGATGACCCAGGTTCTTCAAAACGTTCAGCCAACCGCAGCGGAGGTAGCTACCGGTGGTGGGTCAATCGTCCCGGGCAGGATCTGGCAATTTATTCCCCGGGGCAAACGGGGCTCTACCGGGTTTGGCTTTCCTGGGGGTGTGGGAGTCAAACGTATTCGCGGGATGCTGTTTATGAACTTGATCTGGATGGTCGATTGGAAACACGGGGTGATCGTAAATTATTGGCGACCATTGATCAAACCCGTTTTGCGGATGGGGCGGGCAAATTGGCCAATCCATCGCTCTGGAGTGGGTTCAAGGACGCGGGAGTCCACAGACTGACCCCGGAGGCTGTGATTGTTCTGCGGGGTGGAAAAACGGGAACTGAGATCACCACGGATACTGTGGTTTTGCAGCCGCAGCCCCGAGCTTTGGGTGATGTGCCCGGGCAACCTCATGTTCGCCCGGCGGTGAGCCCGAAGCATAACGTCGATTTGTTCCCAGAGATCGAGGCGAAGCGTGTCCGGTTTACGATTTTGGCGAGCAATAATTCGCAACCCTGCATCGATGAGTTGGAAGTTTTTTCATCTGGGAGAAATGTAGCACTGGCTTCCACCGGCGCCAGGGCAAGTTCCAGCGGCGACTTCAAACACCCGCTTCACAAGTTACCGCATGTCAACGACGGGGAATACGGAAATCCTAAAAGTTGGATTGCCGAAAAAAATCAAGGTTGGGTTCAAATAGAATTTCCTGCTGTGCAAAAAATCGATCGCGTGGAATGGGCTCGAGATCGTCTGGGCGTTTTTGGCGATCGGCTTGCGACCGAATACCGAGTTGAAGTTTCTGTCACGCCCGGTGAATGGATCCTGGTTGCCAGTTCAGCAGACCGACACCGGTTTGAACCGGGAGCCCCAGCAAAACAATTGCCAGATTATGAGTTTTCCGGCCATCCGCTACGTCAAGCACAGCAAGGAAGGGACTGGGCAAGTCGCCTGAATAGCCTGAAGGCTGAAAAGTCCCGTTTGTCCCGCCCCATCAAGGTTTATGCCGGGACGTTTGTGCAACCCGGTCCTACCTTCCGCCTTTACCGAGGTGACCCGCTTCAGAAACGAGAGCAGGTGGGACCGGACACGATTCAAGCTCTGGGCGAATTGAACCTTCAGAAGGATGTCGCTGAGAAAGACCGCCGTATCACCTTTGCCAATTGGCTGGTTGCCAAAGAGAACCCACTCTTGGCACGGGTGATCGTTAATCGGATTTGGCAACATGTTTTTGGGCAGGGAATCGTAGCGACACCGAACGATTTTGGAAACAGTGGTCGATCACCAACTCATCCAGAGCTGCTGGACTGGTTGGCGAGAGAGTTGGTGGATTCCGATTGGTCGTTAAAACAGGTGCACCGTTTGATTTTGGCATCGCAGACGTTTCGTCAGTCCAGTCGTCCTGATCCCAGTGCCCTGGCAATCGATGCCGGTTGTCAATACCTCTGGCGATTTCCACCGAGACGATTGGAAGCAGAAGGGATCCGGGATTCCATCCTGACCGCCTCAGGTGTGCTGGATCGCCAGGTGGGTGGGAAAGGATTTAACGGTTTTGAAATTCAAATGGAAAATGTTCGGCATTTCTTTCCTAAAAAAAGTTATGGGCCTGCGGATTGGCGGCGAATGATTTACATGACCAAGGTAAGGCAGGAACGCGATTCTGTTTTTGGTGCGTTTGATTGCCCGGACGCCAGCCAAATTATTGATCGTCGCAGTCGTTCCACGACACCCCTCCAATCCCTCAACCTGTTGAACAGCAAGTTCGTTCTTCAACAAGCCAGATTGATGGCAGTTCGGCTGGAACAGCAGTCACGGTTGAGACGGTTGTCACCCGTGGTGATTGCTTACCAAGTGGCCTATTGCCGATCGGCATCGCCAAATGAAATCAAGGCAAGCCAGGTATTTATCGCCGAATTTGGCTTGCCCGCTTTCTGTCGGGCGTTGTTGAATTCCAATGAATTTCTCTTTATCCAGTAGGCAGGGTCATTCCAGTGAGCCTGTTGCCAAGACTGCTGCTGTGGCGGTTGTGCCTGTGAAACCGGAGGATTTTCCCCGAACATCTTCGGTGGTTTTTTTGCTGTAGAGACTGGGCTGGCTGGTTTGTGTCTTTGGGGGAATGGTCTTCCGGATGAACGGCCCCGAGATCAATCTCGACACGGCTAGAAAAATTCGCTAGAAACCGCGTGTGATTTGAAAGTTGGTCCGGGGAATCACGGTTTTCGATGCCTTCAATTCTTCCGGACGGGATGACGAAAAATCGGTTTGATTTGATGCCGGCCCAATCGGTAGGAATAATTGCCTCGCTGGGTGCCGTGAGACTATTGCAGAAACCGATTGTCAATTCAGTTAGCCCAAGTGAGGAAAAGCCCATAACCAACGGTGCTGAGGTCTGTTTCAAATGAACGCTCCCCCAATCACGTTGGCCGGTTAATAAAAGTTGCAAGCTCAAGTGCCACCCAGGATTTACCTCGTTCGTCATGCTCAGTCTGGGAACAACGCCCAGCCCGTTGAACAGCGAACCGATGACCCTTCGATTACTTGTTTAGGACACCAGCAGGCTGAAAAAGTTGCGGAGCGATTGGCCGTTTTGTCACTAGGGTCCTTGGTGTGTAGTGCTTTTCGCCGCGCATTGCAAACCGCTTATTGGATTAGTCGTTCCACCCGCCTGGTCCCCGAAGTGATCGTCGATTTGCACGAGCGTGGCGGGTGTTACGCGGGTTGGCAGGAAGCTAATTTTACAGGGATGCCGGGTTTGACGCCGGTCGAAGTTGTATCAGAATTTGGCCCGGTTCAGCTCCCCGGTTGCTACCCGAAATCGGGTTGGTGGGGCTCTCGTCCCCGTGAAAGCCAGGAAGCTTGTGCACAGAGAGCCGTTCGGATGGCCGACGAATTGAAAACCCGAGTGCGGCTGTGTGAAAAGAGTATCGTTTGTGTGACCCACGCTGATTTTTTAAGCCAGCTTTTGCTGGCGATGCTGGGTGACGAACTGCGGGATGACGAGGGATTCTCGGACTTGAAAAATGCGGGAATTACTCAGGTTGGTCTTGATGAGACTGGCTGGAAGCTTTACGAATTAAACTCGGTCGATCATTTACCGGATTTGCTGGTGACTTCCTAGGAGATTCCTGCAAGGCTCAAGATGGGTTTGCTGGTGCAATTCGAGCAATTGCCGCAAGTTTGGCACCGAATGTGTCGATAAACTAATGGGAAAATAGCCCACGGGCTTGTTTTCTATCGTGAAGAATTAACTAAAATACACAGTGTCATCCGGTCACGTACGGCAGAGGGACCAATTTTAGGGTT
Source organism: Planctomycetota bacterium (assembly GCA_036137535.1). Taxonomy (GTDB): domain Bacteria; phylum Planctomycetota; class Planctomycetia; order Pirellulales; family Pirellulaceae; genus JABAAE01. The sequence goes on from JAZABE010000175.1 coordinate 4,379, forward strand.
GGCCTGGTCAATTACGGCTTGTGCTCAGCACGTCAGACTACGTCATTCTCCCAGCATCTCCCGATGCTGCACTCGACCGGATTTCATTTCGGCCCAGTTTTCTGTGGCCGTTTTTTTATTTCTTGATAGCTGGATTGTTCCGCGGCAAGGCATCGCGGTTTAAAAATGTGGAGTCACTTGGCGTTGGGCCATGGTGGTGAGACCCGGGTTGATGATAAAATTGTCAATGCCGGCTCAGTCGACGTAGTCGCGGCGATTGTTGATTTTGCACACCCGGGGAAACCCGGATTGTAGGAATTCACCTTGTAACGAGTTATCCCCAGCGGATAGAGCAAACATGTCTTCTTTGGTTCAGCTTAATCCTGATAAAGATATCAAGGCTTACAAGTCCCTTAGCAACGAGGTCTTGCAGCAACGAATTGAAGTGGTTCGAAAGGCACTGGGGTCTCAGCTTCTGATTTTAGGGCATCATTACCAGCAAGATGAAGTGGTGCAATACAGTGATTTGAGGGGGGATAGTTACGAGCTCAGTCGGATGGCTGCAGAAAGTGAAGCCTGCAAGTTTATTGTATTTTGCGGTGTCCATTTCATGGCAGAAACGGCGGATATTCTGGCCAACCGTCCAGAACGACTTGCGACCCGCGATGGACAGCGGATTCAGGTCATACTTCCTGATTTGGCAGCGGGGTGTTCGATGGCCGATATGGCCGCGATTGATCAGGTGGAAAATGCCTGGGCGGACTTGGGTGACGTGATTGACACTAATGAGGTCACGCCCATTACCTATATTAATAGTGCTGCAAGTCTCAAATCGTTTTGTGGAAAAAATGGCGGAGCGGTTTGCACGTCAAGTAATGCCGAGGCCGTGCTTAAATGGGCGTTTGCACGAACCCGTCGCGTTC
>JAZABE010000176.1:0-16455 GCA_036137535.1 Planctomycetota bacterium
TCGTGATGAGCCATATGCATCCAGTAACGATAGTAGGCGGCCGTTTTCCAGCCAACGGGCTCCTGCCCTGTTTCGCAAATCGACTTAAACGATCGGCCTTGAACAGATTGGGGGAAAGTCTCTACCCCAGCAAAATCAAGCATCATGGCCGGGTAATCGACGTTTTCGATAATGGCATCCGATCGCTGTCCCGGTTTGATCGTCTTGGGATAACGGACAATGAACGGCATTCGCTGCGATGGATCATAAGCCCAACGCTTGTCTTGAAAATCGTTTTCTCCTAACCAAAAACCCTGGTCACCGGTGTAGATGATGACCGTATTGTCATACAGTCCCTCCTCTTTCAAATAATTAAAAAGTCGCTTGAGGTTATCATCGACTCCTTTAACACACCGCAAATATTTTCTGAGATATGCTTGGTAAGCCAGTCGAGTCGTTTCAACTTCCGAGAGCGCCTTAACCTCATAGCCATCCGGAAATTCTTCGGGAAACCGTCGAAACAGATCGACCGCATAAGATCTTCGTGGATTTCGTGACCCAATCGAAGTCCCGATGTGGGGCATCAATTCGTCCTGATAGCCCCGGGTCGCAATCGATCCCCAGGTTTTGGGAACTTCGTACAGGGTCGGAGGTTCAGGGACCGTCGTGTTCTGCAAATAACCTTGGTACCGGGGCGCATTTTCAAAGAAATCATGGGGAGCCTTGTACTGATGGCAGACAAAAAAAGGCTTCCTCGGATCTCGTTTGGTTTTGAACCAATGAAGGGTTGATTCCGTAATCGCGTCGGATGAGTGCTGCCCTTCATGCGTGACGCTGTTTTGCGGCCAAGGCTTTTCGCCCTGAATCCGAAACGTCGTGTCGAAGTACTTCCCTTGGCCCGGCAAAACTTTGTAATAGTCAAAATTAGGCTCTTCTTTCAGGTGCCACTTTCCAATCATCGCCGTTTGGTAGCCCGCTTTTTTCATCTCAATGGGAAGCATCTGATCTGGCGGTTTAATCCGCCCACCCAAGTCAAAAACACCGTTATTGTGGTTGTATTGTCCCGTGATGATACAAGCCCGTGACGGCGTGCAAATGCCATTAGTACAAAACGCGTTTTCAAAAATAATCCCCTCTTTGGCAAGTGCGTCGATGTTCGGCGTTGGATTGAGCTTCTTGAGAAACGTCGCGTAAACCCCAACGGCCTGCGCAGTGTGATCATCCGACATAATAAACAGAATGTTGGGCGTTCCCGTTTTGCCAGTCGCGGTGTCATCTGCATATCCTTGATTCAAGCCGGGAATCATGACCCCAGCGGTTACCACTATCAAGAATAAAAACCGTGCCATTTGGATTAAGTGACATCTTGGACCAATCATAGAAACCGTCTCTTTCAAAAATTCGTGACGCAAATAACGACAACCCAATGCCTGGCAATCGCCTCATGGCATTCTCAATTGGCAATCTGAACAACGAGCAAAGATCGCCTGAAAAAAAAGATCAATGCTCACTCCAACCAAAACGGTCAAACACACCAGAGAACCAGCGGGATGAACCTGCAAAACTTCTCAGGAGTTGCCAATCCGTTTGCGTTCTCCAAGGGATTGGCTCTCAGCGACTAGTCCCGATCAAATTCACCATTTTCTTTTTTCTGCCAATAATCGTCGAGGGCTCGTTTGACTTTGCCACTCAGCAGCAAAAGTCCCAAAATGTTGGGAAACGCCATCCCCAGAATCATCAGATCGGAAAAATCAAGAACATTTCCCAAATTCAGCACGGCGCCCAGAAAAACACAAATCAAAAACAGGAACTTGTAAGGCACTGAGGCTGATTCGCCAAATAGCCAGATCGCACACCGTTCACCGTAATAGCTCCAGCTGATCATGGTCGAAAATGCAAACAGAACCACGGCAACCGAAAGCACATAGGGGAACCAGGGCAAAACACTGGCAAACGCAGCCGACGTCATTTCAACGCCATCGCCTGCTCCCGATTGATAGGCTCCCGTAATCACCACAACCAACCCTGTCATCGTGCAAACCACAATGGTATCGATAAAGGGTTCCAGAAGCGCGACAATCCCTTCGCGGACCGGTTCGTTCGTCGCCGCAGCAGAATGGGCAATCGAGGCCGAGCCCGTACCCGCCTCGTTGGAAAAGGTCGCACGTTTGAAACCAACCATTAGTGTTCCAATCAATCCTCCAAAGCCGGCTTGCATTGAAAACGCTTCACGCAGCATCGTCCCGAATGCCGGAAGAACTTTGTCATAGTTGACCCCGATCACGAACAAACCGGCCAAGACATAGATCAAGCACATGAACGGAACGATCACCCCAGCCGCCGTTCCAATTCTCTTGATCCCACCCAAGATAACCAAGCCAACCAAGAAGGCCAGCAGGATTCCATACAACCAGGCTTTTCCCTCGAACCAAGGAATGGCACCCTTGACGGCGACATAGGACTGATTGGCCTGGAACATGTTTCCTCCACCAAAACTTCCGCCGATGCAAAGTAGGACAAACATGACCGCCAATAATTTCCCGAGCAAACCAAGCTTCATTTCCGACAGCCCGGCGGAAAGGTAACGCATCGGCCCACCCAAGACTCTGCCATTTTCGTCTACTCTGCGGTACATTTGACCCAGCGTGCACTCGGTAAACTTGGAAGTCATACCCAGAAATCCCGCGATCACCATCCAGACAATCGCTCCCGGTCCACCCAAGGACACAGCAATCGCCACACCTGCAATATTCCCCAGGCCAACGGTAGCGGATAACGCCGACGACAAGGCTTGGAAATGGCTAATTTCGCCCGGGTCATTCGGATCGTCATAGTCGCCCCGGGTCACCTTGATGGCGTGTTTAAATCCCCGAATATTGATAAAGGACATGCGAACCGTAAAAAATACAGCTCCAAAAACCAACCACAGTACAATAAAGGGCACAGTCAGCGCTTCATACGAGGCGTCGATCATCTTGGTTTGACCATTGACCGTTTTTTCGACCTGCGCCAATCGATAGACCCCGTCTTTATTGCTGATGCTCTTGGAGTCAACCAAAGCTGCAAGATCTGCCTCAAAGGGCTTGGCGTCCTCTATTAGCTGTTCGACTTGGTCGGTGTTGTGTCCTCGGAAATAATTCGTTCGTAAATTTGCCGTGATCTCTGGATGGAGGGTCAACACAATTTCTTGCCGGGTTTGCGATGTAAATCCCGAGAGCTGCTCGACCGCATCACCGATACTCTCAACCGCTTTAATCAATGAAGACTTCGTTAGTTTTCCATCGATTGAGTTGCGTTGTTCAAAATCAAGGATAAAAAAGGCTTCCTTGATACTCAAAAACACTTGCTTGATTTCGGGTGCCGGAAGTTTGGAGGAAAGGATACTGGAAAATGCTGCCTGTATTTTGGTCTTCAGTCCATTGCGAATTCCAGTCAGGTTCGGCGAGGAGACTGGCTTGTCACCAGGGGCCGACACCGGTTCGTCTTCGGCAGATTTATCTTTTTCAGGAGAATCCAAACCCAGCTGAATGCGAGCTTTTTTGAGTTCTTTTTGCGCACCGTCAATCGCCTTTTTGAGATCACTGACCGCAGCGAAAACCTGGGCCCGGGAATTATCGAAATAGTAGACGTCGTAAAAGAAAATACTGGCGACTGGCCCCACAATCGACTTGCCAAAATGGTCATCGAGCGGATCAAAAACTGAACTCGTATCATCAACATTCGTTGCCCAGCGACGGTTATCGAACCACTCGTCTCGGAAAACAGCGGCTGCGATTTCGGCAGGCGATGACTGGGTGTCTGAGGAGGCATCGCCCCCTACATCAGCCGCGTTTGTTTCCACATCCTGCGAAAAACCGGTTTGCGAAATCAACAGGGTTCCGGCCACCAGTAAAAACCTGGAGATCCATTTTGAGGAAAACGTTTTGAGCAACATTGGGGGCTCCGGATTTGAATTTGGCGAGAGGGATTTGCAAACGTTAAATTCTCAGAATTCACAAAAATTAATTGGTCATTTTCGCCGTATTTTGCAGTCTCACGGTACGTAATAACGGACCTAAAGTCAACGCATCAAGGCAGTTCCGGCGTCTCCAGCATCGTGTAGAGCCCTTGATTCCAGTTAAACCGTGCAAGGCTCAACAACCTCCAAGGTGATTGAAAGAGGGTGCCCACAGCTGGAGACGCCGAAACTGAGAAAAAACTTTGGAAAAACCACGCCATCTTTTTCAAACATTCGGTTGTGTAAAATGTCAAAAAAGGTATGATGGTCAACCCCAAACCAAGTGCTGGATATTTATGGTGCGCAATGAATCCGCTTAGCGAAAATGATCGTATTTTGATTGGCTTTTTGCAAAAACAGGGGGCGAAAACGGTTTCTGAATTGTCGGATTTAATGCAGGTCACCGAAACCGCGGTTCGACAGCGGTTAAACCGTTTGATTGGACAGCGATTCATCTCTCGCACCGAGTCCAAAGTTCCCCGGGGCAGGCCCGTCCACAAATACTCGGTGACTCGAGAGGGGCGCGCTGGCGTCCTGCAGAACTGCTCAGATTTGGCAACTGCCGTTTGGGAGGAAGTTCAAATGATTGAAGACAAAGAAATTCGTTCTCAGGTTGTCCGCGGCATCGCAAAACGGCTTGCTGCAAAATATCAATCTGAAATCGCAGCCAACCATTCCATAGAGCCTTCCACACGAGCGGCTGCGATTGTCAATTTTTTTGAAAACCGGGGAATTCCGGCAACGGTCAATTGCAGTGGCGCTGCGGCCGACAGCACTAACAATTTCAAGAAAAACCCGTTGCCAATCATCCAACTGCACGGATGCCCCTACCCCGGCTTATCCGAAAGCGACGATCTGATTTGCGAAATGGAACAAAGTGTGTTTTCGGAACTCTTTGGATGCGAAGTTGAATTGCATCGTTGTCACCATAATGGCGAATCCATGTGTTGTTCCTTTCAACTGGATAATCGTTTATTGGAAACGGTAGAAGCCTAATCGGAGAATCTCACGACCTCCACGTAAAACAAATATAAAACTAAAACCTAACACCATAACCAACTGAAAACGAATGATAGATACACTGAAAGTCACGGATCTCCATGTTTCGGTAGACGGCCTGCCGATTTTGAAAGGGGTCAACCTTGAAATTAAAAAAGGAGAAACTCACGCATTGATGGGTCCCAATGGAAGCGGCAAAAGCACGCTCGGGCTGGTCATCATGGGGCACCCAAAATACGAGGTGAATTCGGGTTCAATTGAATTGAATGACACCAACGTCCTTGAGCTGGACGCCCACGAACGATCTCGACTGGGCATCTTCATGGCTTTCCAACGACCCATTGCAATTCCCGGGGTCAAAATGGCCGATTTTTTGCGACACGCCACTTCCAATGTCCGCAACCCGGATCGAAAAGAGGGCGAAGACTTGATCCCGATGAAAGATTTCCGCAAGGAACTGAAATCTAAAATGGATCAACTTCAAATGAAAACTGAATTTGCTCGCCGCTACGTCAATGACGGTTTCTCGGGAGGGGAACAAAAACGGGCAGAAATACTCCAGCTGGCAATGCTGGGGCCCAAGTTCGCCATCCTAGATGAAACCGATAGTGGGCTCGATGCCGACGCCGTCAAACTTGCCAGCCACAGCATTGCCGAAATCGGGCGGGAAAAAATGGGACTCCTGATCATTACCCATCACGACAAATTACTGGAATCCAATCCTCCTGAATTTGCGCACGTCATGCTGGGGGGACGAATCGTAGAAACAGGGGGGGCCGAACTGGCAGAAGAACTTTATTCCAACGGTTACGAGAGAATCCGGGCAAAGTACCCAGACGCTTCGGCCGACAACACGGCAATGGAAGATGCCGAACCGATCACGGTATAACTCGACCGGATCTGCCCCACCGGCGCACCCGCTTAACACAAGTACTCGAAAAACAAACTTACCCTACTCCAACAAGACAATTGAATGGCCACTGATACAAACGAAAACATTGGAGATATCCAAAAATACGATTTCCGCACTAAATCGGAAGCGGTGTTCAAGGCGCGCAAAGGACTCGATGCCGAAATCGTCAACCAGATTTCAGACATGAAAGACGAGCCTGACTGGATGCGTCAATTCCGACTGCATGCCCTGGAAGTCTTTGAATCGAAACCCATGCCGAGCTGGGGAGGCAGTATCAATCTTGACTTCCAAGATATCTATTACTACTTGAAGCCAACCAACGAACAGGGAAAAACCTGGGACGAGGTTCCTGAAGAGATCAAAGATACCTTTGAAAAATTAGGTATTCCTCAAGCTGAACGGGAGTACCTTGCTGGCGTTAAGGCCCAATTTGAAAGCGAAGTGGTTTACGGTTCTCTCAAAGAAGACTTGACAGATAAGGGGGTTCTCTTCACCGACACCGACACCGCGGTCAAGGAACACCCCGAATTGCTTCGGGAGTACTTTGGCAAGATTATTCCCACTGAAGATCACAAGTTTGCAGCACTTAACTCCGCAGTCTGGTCAGGGGGGTCTTTTATTTATGTGCCACCAGGCGTGAAAATCGAATTTCCGCTTCAAGCTTACTTCCGAATTAATGCGGAAAACATGGGGCAGTTCGAACGCACATTGATTATCGTCGATGAAAGAGCCGAGGTGCACTATATCGAAGGTTGCACCGCTCCCATGTATACCTCCGAGAGCTTGCACTCTGCGGTCGTTGAAGTCGTCGTCAAAAAGAACGGTCGATGCCGTTACACCACTATTCAAAACTGGGCCAACAATATCTACAACTTGGTGACCAAGCGGGCCAACGCTTACCAGGATTCTGTCATGGAATGGGTTGATGGCAATCTCGGAAGTCATCTGACGATGAAATACCCAGCCGTTTACATGATGGAACCCGGGGCCCGGGCTGAAATTCTCTCCATTGCCTTCTCCGGAAAAAATCAGCATCAAGATGCCGGGGCCAAGCTAGTGCATTGTGCCAAAGACACCACTGGGCAAATAATCTCAAAATCCATTTCAAAGAATGGGGGGCGCAGCAGCTACCGCGGGCTTGCCAAGGTTGAAAATGGCGCAACCAACTCAAAATGCAATGTCGTCTGCGACGCACTGATTTTGGATGACGAAAGCCGAAGCGATACCTATCCGTATATCGAAATCGCCGAACAAGACGTTTCAATTGGGCACGAGGCCAGCGTTTCCCGAATTGGTGAAGAGCAACTCTTCTACTTGATGAGCCGGGGTTTATCAGAAACGGAAGCCAGCACGATGATCGTCAATGGATTTATCGAACCGCTTGTTAAAGAGCTGCCGATGGAATACGCGGTTGAATTGAACCGTCTTATCCAACTGCAGATGGAAGGCTCGGTGGGCTAACGCACCTACCAAAATCTAGAGCCAGTAGCGCAAAAACACTCCTTTAAGCGACCAGGGAACGTGTTCGAAACACGAACCACAAAAAATGATCACAACCGATTTGAACGAATTTGATGAAAAAGGATTTGAGGAATTTATTGGTTCTAGGAATGAACCGGTATGGCTGATCGACCAACGAAAACAGGCTTGGCAAAAATTTCAGGACCTCAGTTGGCCGACTACTGCTGACGAAGAATGGATGCGAACGGACATCCGCCTCTTTGATCTGACTAAGTTTGCCATCCCCATGACCTCAACGGCCACAACGGAAGAGAACGCCACTGAAATCACCAAAGGTCAACTGGGCAAGGGCGTCGAACTTGGTGGCAAATCAGTCACCTTGAATGGACTTGCGCATTCATCTTGGCTCGACGACGATCTCAGGGAAAAGGGAGTGGTCTTTGGAAATCTCTCTGACCTGGCCAATCCCCATGCTGAAATCATTCGCAAATTTCTGTTCCAAAAAGCCTTACGCCACGACCTTGATCGGTTTGCTGCTCTACATGCTGCTTGCTGGTCCTCCGGCACGATTCTTTACGTACCGCGGAATGTGACGATTTCCAAGCCACTGCATATCCAAAGTTTACTGGGAGAAGGCAAAACCGATCTGGGACATACGCTGGTCGTTCTGGACGAGGGAGCGGAAGCAACCGTTTTGGCAGAATCGTCTTCACTGACTGAAATGGCCAATGGATTACACTGCGGTGGTATCGAGTTGATTGTTGGTGACCGGGCGAATCTTCGATTCGTGAATCTACAGGATTGGGGACGCAAAGTGTGGCATTTTGCACATCAAAAAGCAGTCGTGGGCCGAGACGCGAACTTGCAATGGACCATTGGCGCCCTAGGATCGAGATTAGCCAAAGTCAATCAACACGTTGCATTGGACGGGGTCGGTGCCAACTGCCAAGTGAACGGTGTGATGTTCACCGAAGGCAAGCAGCATCTCTCTTACCATACGCTTCAACATCATTTACAACCAAATTGCACGAGCGACTTTCTGTACAAGGGTGCCCTGCAAGACACCTCTCGAACGGTCTGGCGGGGAATGATTAAAGTTGATAACCGGGCTCAACAGACGGATGGCTATCAGCGCAATGACAACCTGCTACTTTCTCAGGCGTCCCGCGCCGACTCAATACCGGGATTGGAAATTGAAGCAGACGACGTGCGGTGCACCCATGGCTCGACCAGCGGACGGGTCGACGAAGAACTCATCTTTTATGCCCAATGCCGTGGCTACACTCGCCAAGAAGCAATTCGCATGATCGTTGCCGGTTTCTTTCAGCAGATTTTTGATCGCGTTACCCTCGAAAATGTTCGCGTGGCCCTGGGCGAAGCCATTGCTCGACGCGTCCGCGATTATGAATAATGACAAACGCGATATGGGCGAATGACGAGGCTTTGGCTCTTCGCTCAATTTCGACTGAATTTAACTTTCGGTGTAGCGACGCCCAGCGGATCGTTTTTAAAGTGATGATAACAGTCATTACATAAATCAAAACGATGACGCTGAAAAACATCTTCGATTAATTCTCGACCTTCATCTTCATCGAGTTCAGCAAGGATTTCCTGCACTTGTTCGAGATGGCTTTCCTCGTCGGTGGAGCCCATCTCCGATCCATCAAATTCGGCCTGTATTTCCAATCGAAGAACATAGCGAAGTGCCTGACTCTCTATTTGTTTCTGGCACCGGTCACAAGTGTAATGAATCATCTTCAATCCTGAAAACTCGAGAAGGGCAATCAGCCTTGATCACCTCTGATCCATATTAATACTTGTCTATTTTCTGAGGCAAGAGACATTTGGCTAGTTTTCAAATAATCGATGTGCAATCCCGAGGGTGTTCCTGCACTTTCACCAAACAAATTTAAATTGCGAACGCCAATTCTTTTCCTTTGGGTTCTCGCTATTTTGAATAGCGTTTAGAATATTTCCAGCTTGCTCTCGGAAAACAAAAAAGACGGGAACGACTGGATCCAGGGGATCAGGGTTCAATTGATGATTCCCAGAGTCATCAAACTAGATCAATAAGACCGGGTTCCTAAACTGTCACTTCGGTTTAACCGTCGCAATCTTTTCGCACGCGACGAAAACACATGCCAATCTTGCAGCACCGCTTTTCCCGTTAATCGGCTCAGTTTCGATCGCGCAATCCCGAAAAGCCGGGGGGGGAATCAGCTGGTCCAATGTTGTCTGCTGTCTAAAATGCAACGCATTTAAGGGAAACCGAATACCCGGTGAAGCCAACATGTCGCTGATTCACAAATCTACAACACCTGAAACCGCTGCATTCCCTCGAGAAGACGCCAGCAGACCGTAGATGACCGCAAACAGGAGCACAGTCACGAATAATATCACGCACGAATAATATATAGTCTCAGAATATATAGTCTCAGAAACCGGTTAGTTTGGTTCCCTCAACTTGACCATAGCTGCAATTTTCGAAATCACCGCCTGAAGCCGCTTGTTGGCTTCAATGAACTGGCTTTGAACGATCGAGTACTGGGCCTTATGAGTTTCAGTGGGGCCCTCCGTTGAGCCCATCGCACCCTGCATCATCGTTCTTAAACGGGCACTCAAGCCAGGAAGTGACGATTCGTTTCGCCGGCGACGAGTCGGATCACCACTGAAGATTTCACTGATATCCATCAGTTCTAACTTTAATTCTCGAAGGCCGGCTAATTGCCCTTGGTCCGCCAACGGGTCGGACTTTAATTCCGTAACCAAGTCTGTCAAATCTTTTTCAGCAGTCGCCAAATCAGCCTGGGATTTTGATACCTGTTTGGCAATTTGCTGAGCTTTTTTGGCAAAAGCAACAATGGCAACGCGATCTAACGGTGCCATGTCTCCAAATCGAAGAGGTTCTATCTCAAAACCGGTCGCAGGCACCAACTGGGTTTCTTTCCCATGATCCAGCATGTGAATTTCCGCTGTATATTTTCCGGGTATCGCCAAAGGGCCTCGGCCACCTTGTCCAAAATCGGCGTGGCGAAAATCCCATTGGGTGCGATGCATTCCCTTGGAAGATGCGGCTTGAATTCGGCGAATAGCAGTCCCCGATTCATCTCGAATCGTGATATAAACCCGACCAGATTCTTCTCGATCCTCGGCTTTAAATGCTTCCCAACTCGGATAGGGAACATCTTTTCCATTGGTGCTAAGCTTGGCTTCCTTGCTTTTTCGTTCGCTTTTTTTCGTTTTAAGGGATTCTTTGAGATGGTAGCTAATTGTAGTGCCGTAAGGAGGGTTGGGAGCGGTGTAAAAGTTGGCACCCTGAAATGCCCTGCGCCCAACTGCAAGCGGTGCGACTTCGGCATACATTTTACCTTTTCGGATTGGGAAGATCTCGTTTTTTTCAAGAGTCTTTTCCGAAAGTGTACGTAATGGGCTGTAGTCATCCAAGATGTAGAAGCCACGGCCAAACGAAGCAAGGACTAGGTCATCTTCGGATTCTTGAATTTCAATATCCCGAATACAAATCGTGGGAAGTCCGGCCGATAGTTGAACCCACTTTTGCCCCGCATCCGTTGTGAAATAACATCCAAACTCCGTACCACAGAATAAGAGGTTTGGATTCACGTGATCCTGCTTGAGACAATAAACGCTTCCTCGCTGGGGCAGGTTCCCGCTGATATCAAACCAGGTCTTGCCGCGGTCCGGTGATCGAACAATGTAGGGTTTGAAGTCACCTCGCTTGTGGTTGTTGACAACAACAAAAACCGTGTCCGTGTCATGAGAGGACGCTTCGATATCGTTGATGTAACCAAACTCCGGGACCTTTAACTCACCAAACTTGGAAATCCCCTGCCATGATTTTCCACCGTCAGAGGTCACTTGGACCATCCCATCATCTGTTCCCGCGTAAATCAAGCCCTCAACTCGAGGAGATTCAGAAACAGAAACGATCGTACCGTACATGGATGTTGACATATTTTTGGCAACTGCATCAACGCTCCAGACCCGGCCCATGACCTTTAACTTGTTCCGATCCAAATTCCGGGAAAGGTCACCGCTGATCGCTTTCCACGAGTTACCGCGATCGTCGCTGGAAAACAAAATTTGCGAACCGTAGTAAATCCGCTGGTGATGATGAGGCGAAATCAACAGGGCAGAATCCCAGTTCCACCGCAATGCAGGACCCTCGGGTGAAGGCTGAGGCTTAATATCCACTCTTTCTCCCGTTTTGCGATTGTAACGAACTAACCCACCATATTGCCATTGCGAATAGATGGTATCGGGATCCTTGGGATCTACCGCCGGATCAAAACCATCACCAAAGACGGTGATGAACCAATCACTGTTTCGGATACCGTGAATATTGTTGGTCTGTGAAGGTCCCCCCTGAGTCGCATTATCCTGGGTGCCTCCATAAACGTAATAGAAAGGTTTCTCATTACTCACCGCGACTTTGTAAAATTGCGTAATGGGAAGGTTCCCCTTGAAGTCATATGTCGTTCCGCGATCCCAGGATTCATAAACCCCACCATCGCAACCGACAATCAAGTGATTTTCGTCGTCCGGATCGATCACTAACGCATGGTTATCAACGTGCTTGTCTGCCTCGCCGAGACGTTCAAAGTTCTTTCCTCCATCACGGGTGACCTGGAGGTAAGTGTCCAACGAATAGACTCGATCCAATTGATGAGGGCAGGCGACTATTTCTTGGTAATACTGCGGACTTCCAGAAACATAGTCACTCATTCGGGTCCAGGACTCACCACGATTGGAACTTCGGTAAAATCCACTTTGCCCGCTGGTCGCTTCCACAATTGCATAAACTACTTCCGGGTTGACTGGAGAAATAGCCATTCCAATACGGCCCTTGTCTCCACCAGGAAGTCCCCGGTTGATCGCCTTCCAAGTCTTGCCACCGTCGACCGATTTGTGGATTCCAGATTCTGGTCCGCCATCAATTAAAACCCAGGTGTGTCTTCGTCGCTGATAACTTGAGGCATACATGATTTTTGCATTGAGCGGGTCCAAAAGAACTTCATTGACCCCCGTATTTTCACTGATATTCAGAATGCGGTTCCAAGTTTTTCCCCCGTCCGTTGTTTGATAAAGCCCTCGATCTCCACCCTTTTTCCAAAGTGGTCCCTGGGCAGCGACAAAGACAACATCACTGTTATTTGGATCCACAACGATCTTGCCAATGTGCTCACTGTTTTCCAGACCTACCTTTTTAAATGACAATCCGCCGTCGGTTGACTTGTAAACTCCATCGCCATAACCAACACTTCGCTGGCTGTTATTTTCACCGGTACCCACCCAAACCGTGAAACGGTCATTCGGGTCAATCGTCACACAACCGATTGAATAAGAACCGTATCCATCAAAAATAGGTTTCCAGGTCGTTCCCGCATTTTGAGTTTTCCATACACCTCCAACGGTCGCCAGATACCAGGTGCTCCGTTTGACAGGATCCACCGCAATGTCCAGAATTCGCCCAGACATTAACGCCGGTCCAATCCCCCGAAACTTCAGGGCTGAAACCAAACCAGAATTCACTCCCGCTGCAGCGTCTTTTTCTTTTGCAGGATCCTCTCCATCTTGGGCAATCGACCTTGATGGAGAACATGACAAAACAATAACACAAAACAATAGCAGGAAGGCCGATCGTTTGAATAACATAAATTCAAATCCCGAATGCAGTTCAAGAGAATGGTAAGTCAAAACGTTTTATTGTAATTAGAGATCACGCAAGAACAATTGAAAGAACCCGGTTTTGGCACTGTCTAAAGGGTTTCGCGGACTTTTACTGGATTCCAGTTGACCTCAGGCTCAATACCGCTCGGGAAAATGACAACACCAGGAATCTGACGCGAAGCGGACTCCAGCCTCTGCGCAGTTTGCAACAAAACCAAGTTAGAAAATCCAACAGGCGGATGAACCCAAGGCTCTTGTCAGTATTGAGAAACCCCGAATTGTTACCTAACCATTTCCGTGAACTGATCTAGTGGGCGACCTGTGTCTACTTAAGACAACCATTTTAAGACAACCATCAAAGTCACGAGCAGGATAATACTAACCGTGGCAACAATAAAATTATTCAAGGTCCGGGAGACTTCGCGATCCTCCCGCTTCATACTCGAAAGTTCGATCTTCGCTCCCCGATAGCTCACGGTTGTTTTGCGTTCACTGACCTCTATAAAGCCACCATGGCCATCCGGCAAGAGAACCTTTTCGTCTTCAGAAATCACGTTCTGATTTAAATTTGCACCGGGTACCGAGCCGTGCTCAACCTCTTGCTTGGAGACAGGCTTGGCAGTTGCTGCCTGTGGCAGTAATTCATCGTCCTGGCCATTTTTTTTAGCCGCAGGTAATAAAGGTTCGTCGCCACTTGTTTTAGATTTTTGGGGCAGCAAAGACTCGGGCAATTCTTTTTTTTGGGGTCCTGTTTTTCGTCTCTTTGATCTTGCCTTGGGTGGTGTTGCGGGATACCCAGGTTGGGCAGTCGGCAAATTTTGGTCAGGGTTGTTCTTGTCAACGCCGTTTTGCTGGGGACGCGTTTGCTCGGTTTTTCTTTTTTTGGCTGTTGCCTTTGAAGGCAACAGCGTAAAGTCATCTTGAGATTCCAACGACGCTGCACTCGATGGACGTTGCTTTGCAGGACCAGGTTCAGCTATCGGCGGAAGTGGGTTTTGATTTATCTGCCCAGGCTGCACATCGATCGGTGGCACTCTCTCAGGACGGGGGATTGATCGATCAACTGGCGGCGTAACTGGCGGCAGTGATATTTCCGAAACATCGCCTGCCGATTGAGGAGGTGAAACGGGTGGCGTCTGGACAACCGGTGGTTCACTGGAAACAACAGGAGGAGCAATAACCTGATCAACGGATGGTGGCGGCACAACCGGTGGGGGCGACACGGAAGACTGGCTTGTTGGGGGTGGCGCACTGGGTGGCAACAACTTGGAATCGCAATGCGCACATCGGACCAAACCGGCACTGCCAGTCTCCAGTTGCGAACCGCATTGTTTACATCGTTCAGTCACTTAATTCGGTTGCTTGGTTCGATTACTTGGTTAGCCAGTTCATAGGAATGACGCTGAAAAAACCTGATTGCTTCTGTTTTAAACATTAGCCGGATTTTCCAAAACACGTAACCCAAACGTCATTCATCAAGCCCGCCTGGGGGAATTTGAGGAATTTTCATGGTTTTGCACCAGACAACCGATTATATCAGTTCAAGTCCCGGCAGATTAACCTAAGTTTTCAAGAACGAAAGTGAATAACAATTGTTGGTTCGGTTTATCCTGCAAACCCAACACATCCGTTTTCCCCGAGTAGAGACGATGAATCGTTTGGTTTATTGCATTTTTTTTCAAATCGCCATTTCCTTGGTACTCCTGTCCGCCACGGCAACTGTGACAACCGCCGAGTTTGAACTGCGCGTTGTGGACGCCACAACCAAGCAACTCATCTCGGTTCGCATGTCCATTCAAAATGCTCGCGGCGCCACGATTAAACAACGGGGGGTTCCGTTCCACGCTGGTCATTTTTGTTTTTTTGGAAAACACGTCTTCAAACTGCCAAGAGGAGTTTATACCTACAAAATCGAACACGGCCCAGAATACCAAACCGTAGCGGGACAGTTTGAAATCAAGCGGGGCGCCAATGACGGCATCACTGTGGAAATCCCCAGATTCATCAACCTCTCCGAAGACGGTTGGTGGTCGGGAGATCTCGAGATTCACCGTCCTGAACCAGATATTCCGGTGGTAATGGATGCCAATGGACTGAATTTTTCCAACTTGATTGCGGTCGATAATGAAGCGATCAAATTCAAGAATGGTTTCCCCAAAACCGTTGCCAAGAAAATCAACGAGAAAATTGCCTATTACCAGACCGGCATGATCGATTCCAGACATGGAGGAGGGCTCGTCGTGGTTGGCATGAATCGGCAAATCGAGCTACCCGATTCCAAATCTTTGCTACCGTTCAACCTGGCATCTATCGATTCCGATAACCCATTTGTTTTTGCAAACAATGCATCGAATTGGGACTTACCTCTGCTTCTTGCCAATTCAAAATTGCACCGCTTCAACCTTGACGGTATTGCGATTGCAGGTGAATCAATCCGAGAAACCTCTGCCCAACCAAACAGGATCGACCTGAGGCCTCCCACACCTGCGATCGTCGGTGAACACAAACTTGAAAAATGGCAAACCACCATCTACTACCACGCACTCAATTGCGGATTCAAGATACCACCCGTGGCCTGCAGCGCCTCAGGAAAATCCAGGAACCCGGTCGGGTACAACCGGGTCTATGTCCACACCGGCCGCCAGTTCACCGCTGAAAAATGGATAGAAAATCTCAAATTAGGACGAGTGATCGTCACCAACGGGCCGGTCATGAAAGTTTTGTTTAATGGAGTCTTGCCGGGCGAAACCTTTCAGGTTCCAACCGGAAAATCAATTGAGATCGAAACAGCATTGACCCTTTCACTGAAAGAAAAAGCAGATTATCTCGAAATCATTCGCAATGGATTGGTTGCCAAGAAAATTTCGCTAGATGACTATGCCAAAGCGCGGGGACGGCTTCCAAAAATCACTTTTCAAGAAAGTGGCTGGATGTTGGTTCGTGTCGTTACCAACAACAAGAAAGCCTATCATTTTGCTTCCAGTGCACCGATCTACATTCAAATCGGCAATCAACCCGTTTTGAAAAAACTATCAGCACAGTTTTTTCTGGATTGGATCCTGGAACGGGCAACTCAAATCCAAAAATCTTCGTCTGCGGATAAAGACGAAATCATCGAAACCATGCGTCCGGCATTCGAGTTTTGGAAGCATCTGGTTAAACAAGCGGGTTAAACAGGCGTTCAAAAGAAATCTAGCGGCACTGCACCGCGGCTCTAATCCGTTGGTTCCCCTAAAAATCAGTATCGGCCTCCTTGAGATCCAATTCCTTGATCCAGATATTGCGATACAACACCTGGTGCCCTTCGCACTGAAGCTTGAGTCCACCAGGCCGGTCTGTAATTCCCCGGCCGCCATCGTTACCACCATCAATACCTGAGAATTTTCCACCCCAAACCTGATTAATCTCCTGGTTCTTG
>JAZABE010000177.1:0-7902 GCA_036137535.1 Planctomycetota bacterium
GAAGACTGGGAAATGCCTCCTGGTCGCCCATTAAGCAGTAACGAAATCGAAGACATTAGAAAATGGATCCTGATGGGAGCGCCCGATCCCAGGGTGACCAAAATCAGCAACATCAAAACCAGTATTACCCGCCAAGACATCATCGCTGCCAAAAAAGAATTCTGGTCATTCCGAAAACCGGAACAACCTGAAGTCCCAACCTCAAAAAACCTTGAGTGGGCTGTCACCGAAATTGACCAGTTTGTCAGCGCAAAACTCGCCGAAAACAACCTGACACCAGCAACCGATGCAGATGCAGAGACCTTTCTTCGACGGTTATGCGTTGACCTGATTGGGCTCCCCCCCAATCCGGAACAGCTCGCCTGGTTTTCCCAGCAATGGAACCAAGATCGTGAACAGGCGATCGAATACGTCGTGGACAAATTACTCCAAAACGAACGCTACGGTGAACGATGGGCTCGACATTGGCTGGATGTGGCGCGCTACGCCGAATCCTCTGGAAAAGAACTGAATGCCACATTTCCCCAAGCCTGGCGGTACCGTGATTATGTGGTTGATGCCTTTAATAAGGATAAGCCATACGACGAGTTCATCCGCGAACAGATTGCGGGCGATTTACTCCCGGCCAAATCGGACGCGGAATGGGCAGAACACTTGATCGCCACTGGTTTTTTAGCCTTGGGGCCCAAAACCCTCTCTGAACAAAACCCACGTCAGTTTGTTGCCGACCTGATCGATGAACAGATCGACACTACAACCCGCGTCGTACTGGGGATTTCCGTCGCCTGTGCCCGTTGCCACGATCACAAATTCGACCCTATTCCTCAAACCGACTATTACGCCATGAGTGGCATCTTCCTGAGCACAAACACTTATTATGGAACCTCATCACTCACTCGAAATCGTCGGCCCAGCCCGTTGATTGAACTTCCACTGGACGATCCCGAACCCAATGCAAAACCGCTGACGAAAACCGAACTTGCTGAGAAGAAAAAAAAACTGGATGAACTTCAAAAGGAACTCGACACCATTCAAAGAAATCGGCGATTGGCCATTCGAGGACAACTCTATATCGACGGAAAAAAAGTCAATGCAAATGACCCCCGAATTAGTTTCGGTCAAATTGGCCGCCTTAGCAGCCAAGCAGCAGACCTGGACGCCCAGATCAAATCCGTCAAGTCCAACGGGCAACCGGCGAGTTATTGCATGGGAGTTCAGCCAAAATCTTCACCCATGAATGCTCGGCTGTTAGTTCGGGGTGAACTCAATCAACCTGCCCAAGAGGTGAATCGCGGCTTTGTTCAAGTGCTACAAGACCGACCGGCCAGGATCAGTTCCCGCTCCAGTGGACGATTGGAAATGGCCAAATGGATGACCGATGAAAAGAATCCTCTGACTGCCCGTGTAATGGTCAACCGGATCTGGCTACACCTGATGGGCGACGGTCTCGTATCGACCCCTGAAAACTTTGGCGCCACCGGGCAATCTCCAACCCACCCAAAACTGCTGGATTATCTGGCGATTCAGTTCATGGAATCGAATTGGTCGATTAAAACCATGATCAAAGGAATTGTGACCAGCCGCACCTACCGCCTGTCGTCTGCTTTTAACAAAACTAATTTTGAAATCGATCCCGATAATCGGTATCGATGGCGGTCGAACCAACGGCGAATCGATGCCGAAGTCATACGCGACTCAATGCTCTATGTCTCTCAAACCATCTCTTACGATCGGCCCCGTGGCTCACAGGTTTCCCAGCTTTCTGCCTCCCGACAAACCGGAAGAGCGGGGCAACCAACCTGGGATGAATCCAAAACCTATCGCTCCATTTACCTTCCAGTGATGCGAGACAATTTACCTCGCGTTCTGGCCGTTTTTGACTTCGCCGAACCTACCATGGTGATGGGCAAACGAGAGTCTTCAAATACCCCGTCACAGGCTCTTTACATGCTCAACAATCAGTTTGTGCTGGAACAAAGTGAGTCATTAGCCCGAGTGCTAATGAAAGAATCCACTGACCAGGCAACCCAAGTCAATCGAGCGTTTGTGGTTTGTTATGGACGCAATGCTACAGAGGCCGAACTGACCTGGGCCAAAAAGTTCCTTGCCGAATTTGATCCGCCCGGCAACCTGCGACGAAGCCGGCAGGTTGCCAAGCTTGCTGCGTTTTGCCAAGCCCTTTTTGCTTCTGCCGAATTTCGTTTCCTCAATTAGCCAGTTCATTCCCGAGCCCATACCGACCGGAAAAGACACTCTATCGGAAAAGACACTATGAACGATTACATCTCACGCCGAAACGCTCTGAAAACTGCGTCTGCAGGATTTGGTTACCTTGCTTTTGCAGGGCTCAGCACCAGCAATGCTGCCCAGATTTCATCGAAGGCGGCCACTAACCCCTTGGCACCCAAAAAACCCCACTTCCCCGCAAAGGCTAAGCGGGTAATTTTTTTATGCATGCGAGGTGGCCCTTCTCATGTCGACACTTTCGACTATAAGCCCCAGCTCTACAAAGATGATGGCAAGCCATCGCGGTTCCGCGGAAACTATCTCCGCCCGCAATGGGAATTCAAGCAACGCGGAGAAAACGGGCTTTGGATTTCAGAGTTGCTTCCTGAAATTTCAAAACATGCAGATGATCTGTGCTTAATCCGCTCGATGAACTGTGACCAACCGGTTCACCCACGCGCATTAACCCAGATGCACACTGGTAATGCGCAATTTGTCCGACCTTCTCTGGGTGCCTGGACCTTGTACGGCTTAGGAACCGAGAATGACAGTATGCCAGGATTTATTTCCTTGAACCCACCCGCAGGAGCGGCCCAAAACCATGGAAGTGCTTTCTTGCCGGCAGTCTATCAAGGGACGGTTATTGGAGGCAACCGATCGAGACGCGGCACTCCGGGTCGTCGCAGAAGAGAGGCCCCATCTGGACAAGTCCCTGATATCAAGAGCTCAAAATTCAATGCCACTCAACAACGCCAGCAACTTGATCTGATTCAAGCTCTAAACAACGAAAAGCTAAAACGCGAAAAAGAACACCCTGGGGTCGAAGGGGTGATTGAATCCTTTGAACTCGCATTTCGAATGCAGGATGAAATGCCAAAATTGATGGACCTGTCGAAAGAATCCCGCGACACACTCGAGCTGTACGGCGTCGGACGAGGCAATGACAGCTTTGCCCGCCAGTGTTTGCTGGCACGGCGTTTTGCAGAAAGCGGAGTCCGGTTTATTGAAGTTTCCCATGGGAACTGGGATCACCATGCGAACCTCTCGACCGCTTTGCCGCAAAGGTGCAATGAAATCGATGGCCCCATTTCAGGCCTGTTAACGGATCTCAAGCAACGGGATCTGTTGAAAGACACCCTGGTAATCTGGGGGGGTGAATTTGGGCGAACTCCCTTTGCCCAGGGCGGTAATGGGCGAGATCACAACAACAAGGGCTACACGACCTGGATGGCCGGAGGCGGAGTCCAAGGTGGCCTGAGCTACGGATCAACCGATGACTATGGTTACGAAGCAATAGAAGACAGTTGCCACATTCACGATTGGCATGCAACGATTTTGCATTTACTGGGATTGGATCACCAGCGACTGACCTACCGATACGCCGGGCGTGATTTCAGGCTCACGGACGTTGCAGGGAATGTAGCCAAAAAAATCATCGCCTAATGGTTTTTAGAAAACACTCAACTGAAAAACTGGCAACCCAGTTTTTTACGCCATTCACCGAAACTTTCACTGGTCCTGTTATCGAATGCCCGCGAGTTTTTGAATTTGAATGCTCAGCTCCCATTTTGGGTTTCGTTCACAATAGTCATGGGCCGCAGCAATGTTTTCTTTTTGACGACTCCCGTCTTTGGGCTGCAAAAAAAACCGCTCAAAATCCAGGGTTTCAAAATCAGCGGGATTGCAATTGGCTTGAGGGTAAACAAGCTTTAGTTCATTGCCTCGAACCAAACGAAGCTCCGCACCAATTTTTGGGCTAACACAGATCCAGTCTATTCCTTGAGGAGGCAGCAGGGTTCCATTGGTTTCGATGGCAAGATGGAAGCCTTTGGCTTTGATCGCTGCAACCAGAGGTTCGTCGAGTTGCAAAAGGGGTTCGCCGCCAGTGCAAATCACATTGGGATCCGGTTGTTCTTCTGGCCAGGCAGCATGAATTGCCTCGGCAAGCTCTTCAGCAGAAGCAAATTTTCCACCATCTTCATTAACGCCAACAAAATCCGTATCACAAAAATCACAAATTGACGTTGAACGGTCCGACTCTCTTCCGTTCCACAAATTACAACCGCTAAATCTGCAGAAAACTGCAGTGCGACCGCAGTAGGCGCCTTCGCCTTGGATCGAAAAAAAAATCTCTTTGACGTTGTACATTCGCAGAAAACCAGCAATCTAGCCGCGGACAACCAGGTTGGATAACTCACTGAACCATCTTAGGCCGACTCAAGGAAACTCGGTAGGGAATCAAGCCAAAGAATCACCAGCGAACCAAGACAAAAGGCAGAAACCATGGATCCCTCTTGGAAAAGTCGATAAAAAACAATGCCGTTCTTTTCTTCCCAATCCAACCCAAATTGTCTTTGGTTCGCGAATTAGTGGTTCGGCACCCGAAAAGGAAACGGCGAAATCCTTGGTGGAATCAATGCATCATTGTAACGAACCGTGTTCATCCCCCGTTCCAAATGCCTGAACCGCTGCGATGTTGTTGCAGGGCGAGTGGATTTTCCGGAAACTTGCCCCGTGCCTTTCGGGAGTCTCTGCAAGCGACTCGCCTCTTGTCGATCTCGATTAAAATTTGAATACAGTGACCCTGAAGTCGTTTTTGGAATTCGTTCACCAGCGGGAATCAACCGGCCCGTCCTGTTGCTCATTCGCCCGGAATTGGGAACCTTTACCTGCTGATTCGTCGATCGTCTATCGGGCCAATCTTCGTAACTGGCCCAAACCTCTCGATCGGGTTTTGACTCAAACGCAAGTGGGGGAAGTGGAGTCCCTGGAACTTTTTGGCTGTTGCCCTCTGCATTAGGCGGCAAGTCAGGCTCTGGGAGCGACTCACCTGAGAGTGTACCTTCGATCGATTCAAGGGTCATCTCAACCGGGTCAATCCAAAATCCATTTTCATCTAATTGCATGGTTCCCATGTTAAAGTCGAGTTGTCTCCGCAAGACTTCGTACTGGGTCCAATTGCGGATCAACGAATTCTGGTTGTTCAACAAGTTGCGCAACGCCCGGATCAAGTTGTTTGCCGTTTGCCCTCCAACACGACTGCTTGTCGACCCTGGAGCAGGGGGGCGAACCAAGTTGTAACTGGCAAGCTGAACTTCATCGACTGAGTTTTTGACCTGGATCCGGGAGATCTCAAAATTCAGCTTCACGACTTCCAGAAGTCGAATAATTTCGCGAATTTGAGCGGCCACCTGATCCTCGAATTGGTAGTACCTTCGTTTGGTTTGTTGGTAGCCAATTAATGTCGATCGGTAACTGTTACGTTCTGCTAGTCGGGTGATAGGGGCATCAAATTGAACCCCTACTCGTATTTGACCATTGGATCCCCGCAGTTTGAGCGGGTTGTCAGTAACGTTTTGCAAATCAGCACCAAAGATCAAATCGAGTTGGCTCTCAAGCCGGTCAGCGACCACTTCAATATTGCGCCATTGGTCCACCAGTTGAGCCCGAGCGTTCATCCAGTCCCGCCGGTTGGCCCGGGCAATCGCCATTGCATTTTTCCAATCAATATCGACCACCGGCAACGTCAGTGAATCGACTCTGGCCAATGCCTGGATCAGAGAAACATCGGTGATCAAGTTATTGAGAATCGTCAAAACCTCGGGCCCCGGTTCACTGATAAACCGCTTGATCGTACCGGCACGGGTCTTCACCGCGATCTTCAGGTTCACGTCGCCACCAACTCCCAGCTGCGACTTAAGGGGTTCGGCGTTCAATTCCGAATCTGGCAGCTTTCCACCGTTCGCCAAAATCAGATCCCACCGCCGGAGGTGTTCATCAAGCTGGGCACGGGCCTGAGCCAGGCTGGCTTGAACACCGGTAACTGTTTCAGGAAGCATTTCCGAACTGGTTCGAACTCCACCTCGAAATTCAATTTTTCGCTCTGGCACCAGCGTCTCCAGAACCCCCGTATCGAGAACCTCGGGCTCAATTACCGGCACCCCTGAATCTCCCGAGGACTTGGCCTTCAACTGTTTTTGCAAAGCCTGAAGACTCCGCTGACGGCGTTGCAGTGAATCCTCGAGTTGTTGGATATCTGCTTCGGTTTGGGGAAAATCAATTTTGACGATTTTCTCGTAGATGGGCTTGATCTTTTCCAGCGTTTCCCGGGCCTGTTGGATCCGATCCTGAATCGCTTGGTCAAACGGGATATCATCATTGGTCCAACTTAAATCGACATCGGGATCGCCCCCATTAGCTTGAATCGCTTCCCGAGCAATTTTCATCTTTTCAATCGGCGCCGCAATAATTTCCGTGATGTCCAGGAAGACCGAACTGGCCCTTGCACGAAGCCCGTTGAGTTCGTCTTTTCGGTTGGTAATCTTTGGGTCAATTAACACAAATTGGTCCAGTATCGGATCCCGGACTTCGAGCTCTATATCGGGTGGCAGTCCCAGGGTAATTTTAAAATCATCAAGACTGGATTGATAGGATGCTTTGGATGACAACAATCCACTTTGAGAACCATAAACCGAATCCTTGAATTGTTTTAATTGCAACAAGTCAATCCTTTGAAACCGGAAGAACTCTTCGAATTGTTCCAGCAGATTGCGCTGGGATTCAATGTTCGCCTCTTGAATCCGAATACTCTGTTGGGTTTGGAGCAAGCCTAAAACCCCGCCCGGCCCCTGTGAAACGCCGGGCACCGAAACAATCGAACCACTTCCCACAGAAACGCCACCACCGTTGTTGATACCCACGGCAATCTGCTGCATATAGCCCCTGCGAAATCTTTCCAATTGCCGGACGTTGTACAATAGTCCCCGCTCTGCATCGGTTAGCGACTCTAAGATGACATCTCGACCTGCGTTGCGCAACAAAGGCTGAATCAATTCCAGAGATAAAGAACCAAACCCAACGGTGGTGTTACTCCCTGAAAACTGCCAAAGAATGGAATTCGCGAAACCCACAATCAAATTAGAGCCCGTAATACCCGCTTTGCGCAACTGGCTACCCACACCATTACTATTGAGAACGGTGGTCGATGAAGCTCCTCCCCCACGCACTCGACCACTGCTGGTCATCGTCGAACGAAAAGGGGCAAAAAACTGTGACTCGAAGTCAAATCGCTCCAAGCTGACAGCCAATGCAGAAAAATAGAGGTTTTCGAGTTGCCGCTGGTAATCAGGCGAATGCAATAATGCCAGCTCAACGGCGAGGTTGAGATCCACCACCAGTTTTCCATCTTGGTCGACCGGTAACATGTGTCTCCATTCCGGGTTGGCAACATTCGGCGTATCTCCGTTGGCATGCCAATGAGGAAAACCCGGTTTTCCATCTACAGTGTGCATGAATTCTGCAGCGGCTGAATCATCAGGGGGCATGGGTGGATGATCGATCGAAAAAGGATCAAACATTCGGGAGGTGGGATCCACGTCGATGGTGTAGCCAGGAATGGACCAATGAGGGTCCAGCGATTTTTCCTGGATCAAACGCCGAGCATCGGTATCGGCTTGCCGCCTGTAATAGCTGCGGTGGCAGCCGAAAGTCGTCAATAACACACCCAGACACATAATCCAGGCAACCAATGTTTCCAAAGTCTTCAATTTGGGCCCCAGTCAATCCTGACCTAGCGGAATATCTACAAAAACCGGAAAAAACAACACTTTGGCAGGTTTTCAACAGCCAATTGTGCGGAATTAAAGCAAAATACGGGTACTTCCACTCAATCTGTTT
>JAZABE010000178.1:0-1223 GCA_036137535.1 Planctomycetota bacterium
GCTTTAAGTCAATGCAGGTCAATAATCCCCCGTTTTTCACCATGTAAATGAGGCCATTGGCGTGAATCGGTGATGGGACTTCAGGAATCCCCTGCGTTTCGATTCTGCGAATATCAGTTTCTGAAACACGTCCGGTGCTTTTGAGGGGGATGGCAATCAAACCATGCTCCACATAGCCTTGTTGACGGTTTTTTTCCTTGTCCAGTACATGTTGCCATTCGGCCCGGGAAATCTTCCCGTCTTTGTTGGGGTCTGCATGTGCAAACTGGAACGGATAACCATTTTGTGGTGCCTCGGTTCCTTCACTGCGATGGAAGTAGAATAGCTTGGGAATCTCTTGGCGGTTGATTAGTTTATCACCGTCCTTGTCATTATTAGCAAGTAGTTCGTCGAACGTTGGAAAGTCCGGACGCAAAGCTTCTTCACCGGTTTGGTTCCATGTTGCTACAACAACCTCGTCACCGGCAATCACGGGCGTGCTGGTGGCTGTTGTCGAACATTTTAATTCCCAATTTAGATGTCCACTCTCAAGATTGAACGATTGAATACTTCGTACCGCGTGCACAATCAACTGGCTCTCGTGAACGATAGGCACCGCAGCACAGGCCATGTTAGGCGTGAATCGTTCGGGATTCTCGACTTTCCAGATTTCCCGGCCTGTCCGTTTGTCGATTGCCAACAGATAGTGGTCGATGTAATTCCCACGGTAAAGGATCACCTTGTCATCGTGAATGATCGGTGAAACGGCATTGCCTGAATAGGATTTGGTCAAAGGCAACCTGATTTCCCACTGCAGTTTTCCTTTCAAATCGAGACAAATGACGCCATAGGAACCGAAATACGCTACAACCCGTTCGCCGTCACTGGCAGCAGTGCTACTAGCTGGATTAAAAGATGGATGCCCGCGTTCTAAGGTAGGGACTTTAATGCCATAGCTCCACTTGGATTTCCCTGAAGAACGATCCAGCGAAAATATCTGCAGCTCATTTTTGTCTTTCTGAGCTCCGGTGAGAATGATTTGATCGTCGATGATACAGGGAGACGAATGACCGCTGGCGACAGGAACATTCCAGCGTTCGTTTTTGCCGGGTCCGAAATGAGTGACGACTGCTGTTGCGTCAGCGTGCCCGGCACTGTTAGCACCGCGAAATTGAGCCCAGTCGGCGGCGGTGCAAGAAAATGTGAGCCCAGGCAGGCATGCGATGACCATGAAAAGACGGGCT
>JAZABE010000179.1:0-3340 GCA_036137535.1 Planctomycetota bacterium
TTTAAACTCTTCCATGATTTCTTTTGACGCCAGTTGGTAGCGGATGCCATTGACGATAACTGTGAATTTTGGGTTGCCAGCTTCGCTAGTCCCTCCCTTCCTGCAGACGGGACAGTTGCCATTAAATGCCAGATCGGCGTCCTCGAACTTTTCCGGGTTGTCCGTGAAGAGTTTCTTGGATTTGTTTTGTGGGAACAGATAGAGGCGGTTTTTGTGGCGGACCGAGTAAAACACACTGCCGGCGATGCGTTGATTGACGTTGACGATGCAAACAATACAATCCCCACCGAGTGCCGGTATATATTTTGGCGGATTGGCGTCGAATTTTTGTTTGGCGGTGTTATTTGAAAAGTAATAAATTCGGTTGTCGTATGTTGTTTGCAGGCGGGTGTTTCCTTTTTCCCATTTTCCGTCATCAAGGATGGTGACCGGACAATAGCTATTCATTGCTTCCGTTTGAGCACTACAGAAGAGGGGGCTCGGGAACACCAGAAAAACAAGCACCGCGGGTGCGACGTGACATCGATTAGATCGGGGCATGAGCTGGAGAGTCTTCAGGAAGGAAAACGTCAAAGTCGGCGCGAGGCAGTCGCTTTAAGCAATTTACGAAAGTTTTTCGTTTTGAACACCGTTTTGCAGCGATATTCAAGCACTTTTCTCAAGTGGGCAATTTCGGTGGATCTTTTGCATATCCCGGATGGCTGGACCAAAAATCTACCTCGAGACCCGGAGTTTGCTGGAGGGTTCAATCCTGGCAGCTGCTAGCTTGTGAGGACAAAACGAGTTGCCGCGAAATTGAAATAGCCTTTTGAGTGCAAATGGTGTAACTAAACTTTTGGAGAGACTGCCGTTTGACTGGCAGAAACGTCGGTCAAGAGTTCTCAAATCTGGGGTGTTGCACGATGAGAAAACTGAAGGCCTGTATTGTTCTGACAGCGTCAATTCTTTTGGTTGGTTGCCAATCCGGTCCGTTTGCCAGTTTGTCTAAGTCCGTACTGGGGGAGACAGTGGCTACCGACAGCCCATTTCCAAAATCCACTGCAGGAATATCCAGCCTACGCGAAAGCAACCGAAACCGCTCGCCTAAGTACCTGGCTCCGAATCTTGGACTGGGCTATTACCGCGGAAATTTGCCATGCCGTACCTGACGGTAAAAAAAAATCAGCCCGGGTGGCGACGAAATCAATTACGGTAGTTACCATAGGTACCTTACTTGACAGGGTCGTAGGGAAACCAAGAAGGATTTCACGTATTAGTGATGACAGGGCATAGGGTAAAATTTGTAAAAGGTGATAGTTGTCCTGAGTGTACTGAACCGCTTCAATGGGAAGATGGGGACCAAGTTTTTTGCGAAAACTGCGGGTTAGAATTTGAGGTCGATTGGGGTCGCTGGCTTGAAGAAATCGATGACGACATCGTTTTCTAGGTGTGGGTTTGGCACTGGATTGTGGTGCTCGATCAGAAATTGTGCAGAGATTTGCCCCCCTTTACCTTCGAGCTTCCGATTTCGTTGAAAAGCGGTAGCTTAGATCATTTCCAGCGGGTCGATATCGACAATCCATTGAATGTCATCGGGTGTTTTGAGTTGCTGGGTGGTGTCACGGATTGTAGCACGAAGCAAATCACCATCCCTGCCATTGAGAAACATGTGGACCCGGTACTTGCCCCTTAATTTACTGATGGGTGCTTCACACGGTCCCAGAAGAGAAAGATCAAGAGTTTGCTGATCAACCTGTGATTGAAGCAACTTGCCGATGTGTGATGCGAATGCAGTGACCTGGCTTTCTCGTTCTCCACGAACAACAATCCTGGCGAGTTGCCGGAAGGGTGGATACCCGAATTGTTCTCGTTGCGGGATCTCCATTTCAGCAAACTTTTTGAAATCATGCCCCAGCGACGCTTGAATCGTTGGATTCTCAGGATTGAACGTCTGCACCAAGACACGCCCGCCCTTTTCTCCCCGCCCGGTACGGCCAGCGACTTGGGTCACCAGGCAAAACGTCCTTTCGGATGCCCGAAAGTCAGGCAGGTGTAGCGCGGTGTCCGCGTTAATGACACCGACTAGAGTGACATTAGGGAAGTCAAGTCCTTTGGCAATCATTTGGGTGCCGAGTAGGATTTTAATTTCACCTGATCGAAATCGTTCAAGCGCTTCCTCATGGCTTCCATGTTTTTGCATGGTGTCACTATCCATTCGCAGGCAGGCATAACCAGGAAAACGCGATTGAACTTCGGCTTCGAGTTTTTGAGTACCCAGTCCGGCAAAGCGGATTCCTTCAAAATCACACTCGACACATTTTGTGGGTGCAGGCACAAGGTACTCACAATAATGGCAAATCGCTCGGTTGGTGTCCTTGTGATGGGTCAGAGCAATATCACAGTTGGGGCATTCGAGCACAAATCCGCAAGAGGGACATTGAATGCTGGTGGCAAATCCACGGCGGTTCAACAGCAGGATCACTTGGCCGTTTTCGCGCAACGATTCGTTCATCGCATTGACCAACGGGCGGCTGATTGCACCACGACTCGTTTTGCTTGCGAATTCTCCACGAAGGTCGATTGCGGCAACATCCGGAAGTGGCCGGTTGAGAGCCCGGTGCGGGAGTTCAACCAGTTTGAAATCACCCACTTGGGCTCGATGATAGGTCTCCAGTGCCGGTGTTGCTGAGCCTAAAACCAGTGGTATGTTTTCAAGATCTGCCCGTTTCGCAGCGACTTCTCGTGCGTGGTAACGGGGAGCCTTGTCCTGTTTAAACGAGCTGTCATGTTCTTCGTCAATCACAATGATTCCGGGATGAGGTACCGGTGCAAAAACAGCGCTGCGGGCTCCAACCACCACGTCGATCTTCCCTGAAGCGATTTGTTGCCAGTGCCAATGGCGTTCAGAAGGGGATAAATGGGAATGGAGCACGGCAACCCGCTCGAACCTCGCTCGGAATCGCTGGCGAGTTTGTGGTGTCAAGCTGATTTCAGGAACCAGCACAATGGCTTGTTGACCATGTCTGATTATTTCCTGAATTGCCCGAATGTAGATTTCGGTTTTACCACTTCCCGTGATCCCATGCAGCACAATTGTCTGGCTTTGTGATTGGTGAATGGCACCGATGATTTCATCCAGTGCTACTTGCTGGGCTTGATTCAATTTCAGGTCTTGCTGGATTTCACGGGGTTGAAGTGAGTGATCGTTCTGATGAATTCGTTCAAACTGTCTTGAGATGAGATTTTTGTCACAGAGTGACTTGATTGGCGCGGTGCTGCAGCCCGCAGCGTCGGCCAGTTGGTCAATGGTTAACGGTCTCGGACTTCCCGCGAGAATTTTGAGAGCCTCTGCCTGTTTTTT
>JAZABE010000180.1:0-3134 GCA_036137535.1 Planctomycetota bacterium
CCCCCACGAACCGCAATCCTCTTGGGATCGATAAAAGAGCGCGATTTGAGAAACTCAACCGCTCGAATACAGTCGAGGTAGGCACCACGATAAAAATAGTCTTTTTTATCATCGAGGCCCCGGATCCAATAATTCCCTGGCTGACCGGGCACATCTTTTTGACTATTTCCATGGCCCCGTATATTGAAAGAAAAAACTGCCAAACCTTTCACTTTTTCTTTGCCCACTGGCTTCATCGCCTGGCTGTACCCCGGAACCCGCAATAGGCAGGGGAACGCCGAATCGCCCCGAGGCACTTCAAGCCACCCTCCTACTCGAACTCCTCCATAGCTTCGCATCTCGACTTCATACAACCGGTAGTCCCCATCAGATTTTTCCTCAACGATCCGAGCCGAAAATTCGGGTTTCACTTTTGCCAGTTCATTTTTCGACTCTTTCCAAAATTGGTTGAAATCCGCCTGCTGCGATGGTCGATACTTGATTTTCTCCGGCTGGTAACCGACTCGAAATTTCTTAACCACCGCCCAGCCAGCTAGGTTCTCAACCGCTTTCTCGCGGATTCTGACCCGGAGTACAAATTGAGAAAACCCTGGACTCAAGGGGCTGTAACGTTTTGACAACGTTACGCTATCATTCTTCGCGGACAAAACGAAACCGCCAATCTCGAACTGCTTGATCGGCTGGAACCTTTCATTTTGAATTTCCCATTGGTACTCAACATGAATCGCTTCAGTATTTTTCAGTTTGATTTTGGCGTTAACGGCACATTGTTTAGGACTCGAAAAAACCCCGTTACCGGCAGTTTCCCAAACGACCGACACCAACTTGTCAAACTTTTTTTTCTGAATTTCTTCTGAAGATTGACCAACCGCGATTCCGCACCAAGCTAAAAGCCCAAAGCCCAAGCCGTAACAAGACAGTAGTTTAATCATATTTAATCGGTGCCACGTCAAAATATCGCACCTACCTCCGCAAGCGTTTTTTGAACATCGCGATGGTTTCAGCTGGTGATTCTGAACTATGCACCGCATTGGAAACCGCGACGCGGTTGAATCCAGCAGCCGTCACCTGGGACAAATTATTCAAATCGATCCCTCCGATGGCAAAAGCGGGAATCGAGAGATTTTGAGCCACAACTTCCAGTAATTCGGTTCCCTTAAATTCGGTAAAGCACTTTGTTTGGCTGGCAAAAGTCGGACCGACACCGATATAATCGGCGCCGTCTTTTTCTGCCTGAATCGCTTGTTCAAGGGAATGCGTCGACACACCGATCAACATTTTTACCGGCAAAATTTTCTGAACGTCTTGAATCCTAAACTCCTCTTGCCCCAGGTGAACACCGTCCGCCCCGGACATCAGAGCCACATCTGGCCGATCATTGACGATCAACAACGTAGGGAAGTTCGCGCAAATCTCGACGGCAGACCTGGCACGTTGCAGCAAATCCGAATCACTGAAATTTTTTTCCCGCAACTGAATTAAATCCGCACCCGCAGCGCAAAGTGCTTCAACGCGAATTTTGAATGCCTCAAGTGAACTACAACCTGAAGTCAAAACATAAAGTGATTGATTGCGAAGATCCTGCTCAACGCCGTACATTCGCTTCACATTTTTTTCAACGTCGTAAAATAAATAACGTTGCGATTCAATCAAAGGTGCGATTTCAGGACAAACGGCTTTGGCATATTCCTCAATGGATCGGAGCGCTTGGCCAACCCGTCCCAAATTAGCCGCAATAATAGCCTTAAAACCGTTACGCTGATATTCTCCCGCAGTAGACAGGTTTGTTCCAATATCCTCCTGGCTGTCTCTCTGGCTCGCCCAAAGATCGACATAAGCTTCACAAATCGAACTAATTTCGTGTCTGAGTGTCTTTAACTGCAAAGCGCACTGAGGACTGGACACGACAAAGCGTGCGTATTCCTCAACCACGCGCAGTCCTTCTACGGCGCGATTAAAATTGGCATCGAGGACTCGGAAAGCGAGTTTTTCTTCTGGTTTAAACGGTTTTTTGAAACTGGGTGATAGCATTGGATTTATCTGTCAAACTGTCATTAATCTGACAATCTTTACCTCCCCAGTTTCAAGCAAGCCCAGAGCTGTGAACAGGACCGGGTTTCCTAAAAACCCTAAGTCCTTTACTCAAAACAATTTACGGTATCTCCAATATTTTGAGAAGCGGATTGGAACAAGAAATGCCCGAGAGAACAGCCGAAACCAACCGGTCCAAGCGGAGCGGGGGACGGGAAACCACCTGTTGAGTTTTGGTTTTGGGGCAAATAGGTTTGGCCAGAGTCGGTTTTGAGCACCGAGTTTGCCTTGCCCGACCTATAAACGCAATGTAGAATTCTGAGGCGTTAAACCGCCCAGTCATTTGGAAACGGAATGGATTCCGGAGAAATTTTGGATGCCAAGCATACCCATGATTTTGACGTTTTGGCCAGGATTGCCACAACTTTGGTTGTACGGACGTTGGCTAGGATTGCTCAAAGCGGTTGGATTTGCTGCGTTTCTGAACTTTGTCTTGTTCGCTACCTGTTTCCAGCTTGAACTCGTCTCTCCAACGGGACTCTTTAGTTGCTGGATCATCTTGGGGCTGAGTTGGACAATTGCGATTTTCCAAAATGACTGGATAGTCAAAGAATTCGCCCTTAATGAATCAAAACCCAATCATTCCGCAGAACTGGATGCGTTATTTAATTTGGCGCAATCTGAATACCTGCAGGGACACTTTGAAGAAGCTGAAAACCTTTTGGAACGCCTTATTCGACTGGACCCAAGGGATCTTGAGGCTCGAATTTACTTGGCAACGATTTTTCGACACCAGGGTCGATTGCACCAAGCAACCAAACAGCTTGAGGCAGTTGAAACTTGCGAAAACGCTGCCCAATGGCGTTTTCAAATTGAGGAAGAACGAAAACTAATTTCAACACTGGAATCTGAACTCAGATCATCCCTGAGAGAAAGCACCTCCGAGGGGATGAACCTGGAACAGAATAACAAGGAAAGAGCGGACCACGAATCATCGATTCGCCCGGCCGCCTGAGGTAAAAGTTGCTTCCAACCACTTTCCTAAATCACTGATCAATCCGATAATAACCACAAACTGTCGAAGACACCGAGGATAAACCCAT
>JAZABE010000181.1:0-4814 GCA_036137535.1 Planctomycetota bacterium
CAGCCAACTGAACCTTCACCTGTCCCCTGAAAACCATGCCAAGTTCACTACTCACGGTCTACCTACTGGGAATTTGGCTGTGTACCGCCAGCAGCCTGGTTGCTCAATCTTTGCGGTTTGAAGAAACAACTGGTGTGCCGCCTCTGCCGACTATTTCATTTGACCACCAAACTCAAAACCGTTTTCCGAAAAATCCAAGTGCCGGTGAATTGATCGAAAGGATTCCAAACTCGGAAACCTTGGTTTCAACCAATTCAAACGTTGAAAATTTTCAGGTGAACCGGCTCGGCGATTTACCGATCAGCCTTTCAAGCTCATCGATCATTGATTCCGAGATTGAGGTTGTGGATTATGCGGTATCTCTAAAGTTCCCGTTACTCAAATTTTTCGGCAAGCCTCCTCCAATTGTGAAGATCGGGCTAAAGCCCACTCGTTTGTTCGGTGGATCCCGTTTAAATCTGCCAGACGAGCTTTACGAATACACGATTGGGATTTCAAAGGTCTTTCAGATCAATGAACGCTGGACCTTGCGAACCATGCTCGGTGCTGGCTTTGCAACTGACCATCACAACCGCACAGGCGATGCCTGGCAATTCCGCGGTGGCGTCTTTGGGATCTTTCAGCAAAACCCGCAATGGCAATGGTCACTCGGTGCTTTTTCTCTGGGCCGGACCGACCTGCCCGTACTGCCCGCGATCGGTGCAATCTGGACGCCGACTCCAATGCTTCGATGTGACTTAATCCCTCCCACTCCAAAAATCAATTTCCTCTTGTCCGATGATGGAATTTCTCAGGATTGGTTGTACATTGGGGCTGGATTCAATGGGAGCACCTGGGCGTTTCGAGATGCCCAGCTAATCAATGACCGTTTGACTTACCGAGACTGGCGACTCTTTGCTGGTTGGCAATCAGTTCCCAAGCCGAAAGACGGGGCTCCCTATGCAAAAGGGCGCCGGTACCAAATGGAATTTGGTTATGTCTTTTCGCGCGAGCTGGAATTGAACCAGGAACAGGATCAAGTCAATCTTGACAACGCTTTCCTCTTGCGGCTGGCGACAACCTATTAATTGGGGTCGCAAGCTTCTCGCACCTGGGAGTCCACGCCCGCAAACCTCAGCACCAGCTGGCCGTGGTCGATGACTGCCCAAAAACGACAGTGTCACAACAACCTCAAGACGCCAAGGCGCACCAATCACGCGGACTGCTCGCAAGACTTAGTGGGTTTCCTGACCATGCTGATCAAGCTGCCGGGTTGTAAGGCAAGTGAGAATCGTGCAGGACAATTTTCAGCTTACCATCGGCATTGACCGTGTACGCAAACGAATATTCGACTTTGACATCCTCACCACCTTCAGCTGGGGTGAAAAAGTAATTTCCCATGGCAACAGCCATTCCGTCTGTAATTTTAGTTCCGACATTCTCCCATCGCACATTGGTCCAAGGCTTAATCGCAAAACCATGGTCTTCGGGATAATTTTCGTTTCCACCAACAAAATAAGAAAGCGCTCCCTCAAAATCTAGGCGAAACTGCTTTTCGGAGGTCAGGGTTGGCTTAAACAGTACGGTTCCATCCTGGTAGTTGTAAAATTCATGGATGTGCTCTTCGGCCGCGGCTTTATAGTCTCCTTTTTCGCTAAAGACTTTACCAATCTTGACAATTCCTTCTCCCCAAGCTTTTTGAGCCTCAAAAATCAAATGTTCTGCAACCATCTGTATTTCCCTAGTATCATCTCGACTGTTGTGTTTCAGGACGCCATTTAGCCCTGTCTTCCCGATCAGCTAACTTATAAAAATATCCACTGTTTGCAAGTGGATCGGTCTTAAATCCGCAATTTTACAGACGCGAGCTTTCAGAGAAAGTGACTGGCAGATTTGCTTGGAACGGATAGGGCAAATGGGTGAAGTACACAGTGTTTGTTGACATGCCACTTCAGATAAAACCGCGTCGAGCTAGTCATTCTCTCCATCACGATTTCATCGGCACTGCAGACCGAAGACTGCGTCCGCATTTTGGACAGAACCGACCGTAAACATTCCCTTCGGGGTGAATTCCGGCGAATCCGCTCAGGCTGGATGTTGCATTTTGCAATACCCTCCATTGACCCGGTTGTCACTGACAGTCTCTGAAGCCAGAATCAACTTTTACTTTTCGACAAAAAAGCAGAAAAACGAATGCGGCAGAAGGCATTGAAACATCCCTCAAGTGATAGTCCGCTCTCCAAACACTCATCAGGCTCAAGGATGAACACCCTAATCCGCATCACAACATTCGGCCAGCTGATTGTGTTGCTAACTAACTCAAGCATCGGACAGGACCAGGAACCCAGAAATCTTTTTCGAAAATGGGACCGAAATCGCGACCGCGTCCTGACACGCCAGGAAGTTCCCGAAGCAAACCGTGCTCGATTCGACGAAGTCGACGAAAACCATGATGGTCGAATCTCCTGGCAAGAACATCTACGAGCATTTCAGGATGGGCGAAAACCGATGCGACGAGAACGCGGAAATACGGGACCCGCTGCTCTAGCTCACTGGAAACATGCTGATCTTCAACAACTCGCCATTCGACAGGTTTGGGCACAAGAACCGAAGGGTTTCGACCGGACCGCGATCGTCAGCCAACCGAAGCATGCCCGCGGCAAGTTGCCCGTGATTGCATTCTTTCACGGGGCCGGAGGTAATGCAGTCGGACCGATGCGGCAATGGGAAGACTTGACTTACGACTGCGTCGTGGTGTCCGCCCAGGGGTATCGAAAAACCTGGAACATCCACGGTGAACCATCCAAAGCACCAGACGTTGAGTTCTTCAAACAGCTATTGAAAAAGATTGAAGACAAAGTGCCGACTGCAAACCTAGAAGACCTGTCATTGATCGGGTTCTCCAACGGCAGCGGGTTCATTCATCGACTTTTAATTGAACTCGAATCACCTTTCTCTCGTCGAAACTTTCTGCTCGGATCCAGCCTGATCGAGCAACAATATCATGACGGTTCTTTTTGGAAGCCATCGTCAGACACGGACAATTACGACACGAAAATCGAACCGAAGCCTGGACGAATGCTAGCCTATTTCCATGGAACCAATGATCGGGTCGTACCCTATGAAGGTGGAAAACGAGGAAAATTCCCACACGTTTCGGCCCTTGAAACAGCCAACGCCTGGGCCAAGGCGAATGGATACCGTGGAAAGCCCCGTTCACTTAAACAGGGGAAATCGATTACCGATTCGGTCACCTCTTTAACGTTTGCTGGAACCGACGTGACGTTTTATAGCGTCAACGGTGGTGGTCACGGCTTTGAACCCCATGAACGGGACGTAAGGAAAATCATCCGACAATTGCTTCAAAAAAAATGAACAACCCGGTGGGTATCTGGCCATCGCATACCGGTACCGAAATTAGTTTTAGCAGTTCACAAATTAACGTTGCAGGCCAAGCCATTTACTTGGTTATTTCAAGATTGCTGAAGATTTGCCAACCATCTTTATGGAGTCCCATTTTGCTAGAAAACTGTAAACGAGGCTTCTTGGTCCAGGGATCGATGACTCCAATCCCCAAACGATAAAGTCCCGGTGAAAGGTTGTTGGAGGAGGCAGTCAGGAGTGTTTTGAATTCACCAGGACCCCAGCGGCGAATATCCAAATCCGTTTCCGTAGTTACCGTTTTTCCATCACCATCGATCAACACCAAGCGTACCGGCCACTTGTAATAAAACGGAGCAATTCCCTGGTTGGCTCCGGTGAGAAACAACCGGAGAGGATCGCCTTGCTTGATTGTTTTGTTGTGTTTGTAGGTACGGATTTGAAAGTCGTATCCCATTCGTTGGATCAGTTCTTTGCAATGATCTAAATACCCCTTGTCCGAAATTTCAACGAGTGCAGGGCAGTAGGGACCGACCCAAGAGAAATGGCCATTGAGCAAGGCTTTCCGGGTATTGCCATATTGATGGACCATCCACTTCTTAGCTTGAAAAGGTTCCATTTCACCGCCAATCGGGGCAACCTTCCAGTTTTTATCCTGCCCAGACGCTTTGAGTGTGGTCAGGAATGCCCAGTCTTTCCCATTTTGAGTGTCGGCTGGAAACAGGTCGTCATGGAACCCAAGCCACTTTGGAGTTGCTGCGTAGCCACGTGGATATCTGGCCATCAACATTTTGTCCGGGAATGCTTTACGATATGCTGCGACAACAATTTTAGTTGTGGTGTGGTCAGCAAACCGCTCGACCTGTGGATAAGTGTGCCATTCACCCCAATGCCCCAGAAGTCCCAGTTGGATAAATGCAACCCGAGGATTTAAATTGTATCGAGCTCCAAGTGCTGCGATGAAGTTAGCCAGTGCCTTTCGCATTTCCGGATGATTGTAATTGGGTGTGATGCCCCCACCATGTTGCGAGTACTTTTCGGTTTCGACGCCCTTTTCTAATAACCAAGAGGGAATTCCGGACTCTTTAGTGGGATAGTCCAGATAAACGCGAAAGATCACATGCTTCCCTTTGGCCTGAGGGTGAGCCCAATCTTCCTTCTCCCATTTTTCAAATTCGAACTGACCTTCAACTGGTTCAAGTTCTTTCCAGGAAGCATAGAGGAATACCATGGAGTATGGTTGATGGATTTTTCCAGCGGTGGTGTAGGGAGCCCAGCCTTTAAGGGGTTGGGCGGAAGTTGTTGTCCTTGGGAAAAGGGTGCCTGTGACGACATCCTGGGCATAGGGAGAATCGCAGCAGGGTGCTGAAAGCACTAAAAGCACAAGTGTCCGTAATAATTTCATGGGAATGATCAGGAGGGAAAATTCGAAGTCGTTCTCGGGTTCTGGCCAA
>JAZABE010000182.1:0-6752 GCA_036137535.1 Planctomycetota bacterium
CGGCAATTATTACAGCGTTAACTATGAACCGACTGGCCGCGAAGGCGGGTTGCAAATCGGGGTGACTCATACGCTATGGGTGCCTCAAAAAGCCAAACGGATTCGCGGAATCATCATTCATCAGCACGGCTGTGGGGTGGGTGCCTGCAAGTCCGGTGAAACGGCCGCCTACGACATCCACTGGCAGGCACTTGCCGCCAAATGGGACTGTGCCCTACTGGGACCCTCCTATCGCCAAGCCGCCGAGCAGAGTTGCCGACTTTGGTGCGACCCTCGCAACGGTTCGGCCGACGTGCTGATCCACTCGCTCAAAAAGCTGGCTCACGATGCCCAACACCCGGAGATCGCAACGGCCCCGTGGTGTTTGTGGGGGCACTCCGGTGGCGGCTTTTGGGCAAGCCTCCTTCAAATGCAGTATCCGGAACGCATTGTTTCGATCTGGTTCCAATCCGGAACCGCCTATGGCTATTGGAAAAAGGGAGAAACCGAAACGCCAGCCATCCCTCCAGCTGCAATGCAGATTCCGATGATGGCTAATCCGGGGTTGAAAGAAAAAGATCACGAGCGATTCCATGTGGCGTGGGACTACAGTCTGGCGATGTTCCGTGATTACCGGAGCCAGGGGGCACCGATCGCGTTTACTCCTGACCCCTCAACCGGCCATGACACGGGAGATTCACGGTATCTCGCCATTGCATTTTTTGATACCACATTACGAATGAGATTGCCCGCAAAGCCAGGTCGCCCCCTTAAACAGATCGATCAGCGGCAGGCCTATCTCGCCTCACCGGATTCTAACGTCCCTGTTCCGGCTGACCAATTTGAGGGTGACAATCTGAAAGCATCCTGGCTACCAGACCAAACCTTTGCCTCCAAGTGGTTCGAGTTTATCAAAACCGGGGCTGTTGCAGACAGGACTCCACCACCCGCGGTCAAATCCGTCCGTGTACTCACTACCAGGGACGGGATCCTCGTTAGCTGGAAAACCGATGCCGATTTGGAAAGTGGCATTCGGCAGTTTGTCATCTTACGCAACGGCGAGGAAGTGGGTCGACTCCCTGAAACGCTGCCTAAAAAACCCTATCGCAATCTGTATCAGGGCAAAACCTATGGCGATACGCCGGTCGCAGGTTTCCCCAAACCTGAATTCCTCGATGTCTCCGGAAGAGCAGGGGATCAATACAAAATCATTTCCATCAATAGCGTTGGGCTGGAGTCCAGGTAAACTTCAATGGCACTAATTGCGCTGGAAAATGTCACGATCGGTTATCGCGGACCGACCTTACTGGAAAAGGCAAGTTGTCGAATTGAAGACAATCAGCACATTGGACTGCTTGGCCGTAACGGTGCGGGGAAGACTACCTTAATGCGGCTGATCCTTGGTCTGGAGCAACCCGATGACGGTCAGGTTGTGATTCCTCCGGACAAGACGGTAACCTGGTTACCACAGGATGTGCCGCAGGACATGTCCGGCAACGTCCGCGACACCATCGCACTAGGTCTTGCCAACAGCCCTCTGGCGGAATGGGAACGAAACCAAAAGGTTGAGCAACTGGCCTCGCGGATGCAACTTGATTTAGATGCCAGTTGTAATGAACTCTCCTCAGGCTGGAAACGACGCGTCCTGCTGGCTCAGGCAATCGTATCTGAACCTGATTTACTGTGCCTTGATGAACCAACCAACCATTTAGACATTGAGTCCATTCGCTGGTTAGAAACCTTTCTGTCCAAATGGCAAGGTTCATTACTCTTTGTGACTCACGACCGGGCGTTCCTGCGAAAAATAGCCAAACGCATTCTCGAAATCGACCGGGGACGCATCTTTGACTGGACCTGTGATTACGACACCTTTTTAGTACGGAAAGAAGAGGCTCTGAAAGCTGAAGAAAAACAAAATGCCCTCTTCGACAAAAAACTTGCGGAGGAGGAAGTCTGGATCCGACAGGGAATCAAAGCACGGCGTACTCGGAACGAAGGCAGGGTACGTGCCTTAAAGCAGCTCCGGCTTGAACGCAGTCAACGTCGCGAACGCACTGGAAAATCCAAGCTGCAGCTCCAGGAATTCCAAAAGAGTGGCCAGCTTGTTGCTGAAGCTCACGAGGTCTCCTTTGGCTATGGTGACAAAACGGTAATCCGTTCTTTTTCCACAGCGATCATGCGGGGTGACAAAATTGGAGTGCTCGGGCCAAACGGCGCGGGTAAGACAACTCTCATTAAGTTACTGCTTGGACAACTGGAACCACAAACAGGCACAATAAGACTGGGAACAAATATCGAATTGGCCTATTTTGATCAATTGCGTGAGCAACTGGATCTGGAGCAAACCGTCCAGGAAAATGTCGGAGAAGGCGCAACCAAAATCACGATCAATGGAAATCCCAAGCATGTTCTCGGGTACCTGCAGGATTTTCTATTCACACCGGAGCGCGCCCGCATGCAAGTCAAATTCCTTTCGGGCGGGGAACGTCATCGCATTCTGCTGGCAAAACTTTTTGCCAAACCAGCCAACGTCATCGTGCTCGACGAACCCACCAATGATCTTGATACCGAGACCCTTGAATTACTAGAAGAAAAGTTGGTGGCTTTTGAAGGTACCGTCATTGTCGTCAGTCACGACCGGGCATTTCTCAACAACGTTGTGACTAGCACGATCGCAATTAGCGACGAACACTGCAAAGAATATGACGGGGGTTACGATGATTGGCTGAGACAAAGCTCTCAAGATCCAAAGCCTCAGCCTGCCAGCCAAAGAGCAGGACGTAACAAATCGGAAACTGCTCCGGACGCCAATCGGTCACAGAAGCTTTCCTACAAAGAGAAGCAGGAATATGAAAAGCTCCCCGACGTGATTGATAGCATCGAGCAACAAATCTCAACCATCCACACCGCGATGTCAGTTCCGGACTTCTATAAGGGGACTGCGGCGGAAGTCAAAAAGACGAGTGAGCAGTTGAAGCAACTGGAAACTGAGCTTGAAGCAGCCTTACTGCGTTGGGAAGAATTGTCTCTGAGAGACAATTAGCCACCCCCCGCAATAGTGGTGAAAGCGATTCTGACATGGAAGTAAAACTTATTGGTACTTATAATAGCTGTTATGGTTTACCGATATAGGTAACGGTTATCCAATTAACGGAGGTAAATTCCATGCTTTCTATTTATGGCAAGAAGGCTCCTAAAGATTCATTTTGTGACGGCATCAGTCGTCGCGGCGTATTGAAAATTGGTGCGTTGGGTGTAGGTGCCTTTGGCCTGAACATGGCAGACATTCTGCGAGCGGAAGCCAATACGGGATCCTCCATGAAGCACAAAGCCGTCATCAACGTGTTCCTTGGAGGTGGTCCACCTCATCAGGACATGTGGGAAATAAAAACGGAAGCTCCTAAGGAAATCCGAGGTCCTTTTAAACCGATTTCAACCAAAGTTCCGGGAATTCAAATTGGAGAATGTTTTCCAAACATTGCCGGGATCATGGACAAATCCACGGTTCTCCGCGCTGTTGTCGGCTGCGAAGGTCGCCACGATTCTTTTCAGTGTATGACAGGTTTCCGGCATGCCCAGATGCGAGCCTTGGGGGGCCATCCTGCCTTAGGTAGCGTCTTACATAAGTTACAAGGCCCTGTTGATCCCAGCGTTCCACCTTACATTGGTATGAAAACGGACGGTGTTTGGCGCAACCCCGGAACTCCTGGCTTCCTCGGTCCCACTTACGCTCCGTTTATTCCGGATGGTCAGGGACTGGCAGACATGAAGCTGACAGGAATAACCACTGACAGACTGGCGGATCGCAAAGCGGTATTAAAAAGTTTTGATCGTCTCAAGACGAGCATCGATGTCACAGGCCAGTTGGAGGGATTAGACTCCTACCAACAACAGGCTTTCGACGTCTTGACTTCGAGCAAATTGGTAGATGCTCTAGATGTATCCAAAGAGGATTCTGCGGTACGTGCCAAATACGGTGATGGCAAGCCATTCAAATACAAATACGATGGTGCCGACACTAATAACGAAATGCTACTTCAAGCCAGACGACTCGTGGAGGTTGGAGTTCGGTGTGTTACGTTAACCTTTGGTCGCTGGGACAGTCATGGTGACAATGAAGGATTAGTTCGCCATCATGGGACCCGCATTGACCAGGCGGTAGCTGCATTGGTCAATGACCTTGAAGAACGGGGTATGCTGGATAATGTCACCGTTTTAGTTTGGGGTGAATTCGGAAGAACACCGCGGATCAATGCCAATGGAGGGCGCGATCACTGGACCCAGGTTAGTTGTGCTTACATGGCAGGCGGCGGCATGAAAAATGGCCAGGCGATCGGAAGCACCAATCGCCTTGGCGAGCATGCACATAGCCGACCGGTTCATGTTCAGGAAATCTTTGCGACCCTTTATCACAATCTGGGAATCGAT
This sequence comes from Planctomycetota bacterium, assembly GCA_036137535.1. Lineage (GTDB taxonomy): Bacteria > Planctomycetota > Planctomycetia > Pirellulales > Pirellulaceae > JABAAE01. The sequence goes on from JAZABE010000182.1 coordinate 4,408, forward strand.
CCGAGTGCCACGACAGTTGTCGACCCTACCGGTCGCCCTCAGTACCTGACACAAATGGACCCCATCACCGAGTTAGTCTAAAACGGATGCCTTGCTCTGTTAAAGCTCGAAATACATGCCGGGTGTGGCTGTGAAGTCTGTGATTAAAACTCGCATCGCCTGCTGGATGATCCTCTGTGGCATTTCCTCGAGTGTCATGGCTGGTGAACGGGAGGAGTTCTTCGAATCAAAAATTCGGCCACTGTTAGTCAGTCGATGCACCGAATGCCATGGAGCGTTCAAGCGTGAAGGAGAATTACAGCTTAACCACCGGCGGGCAGCCCTGGCCGGGGGTGAGTCCGGGGCAGCAATTGTCCCCGGAGACGCCCAGAACAGTCTACTGTACCAGGCCGTCTCTCAAACTCATGACTCCCTTGCCATGCCCCCGGATGATTCACTCTCGAATGAAGAAATTGGAAACATCCGGGCATGGATTAACCAGGGCGCCATCTGGCCAATTTCAAAAGTGGAGTTTTTCCAACAGTCGATCTTCAACACCCTGACCAAATCCTGCGTCAAATGCCATAACGAGAGCGAACGTGCCGGGGGACTCAGTCTCGCAAGTCGCGAGCGGCTGTTACAAGGTGGTCAATCCGGCGCGGCTGCCGTACCAGGTCATTCCAATAGCAGCCTGTTAATTAGCATTCTATCGGGAGTTCAAAACAGCCCGACGGACCACACGACCCTACTCAACAAAAAAGATTTAGCTTCGTTTGAACAATGGATCAACGATGGGCTCCACTGGCAGGATCCGAATGCCGTCCCCAGATATGTCATTACCCAGGAACAAAAGGACCATTGGTCTTTCCGCCCTGTCGTCCGCACGGCGCAGCCCAACTCTTCCTCGTCATCGACAAACCCCATCGATCAATACATTCAGGCACCACTCGATCGCGAGAGATTAAAGACAGCACCTATGGCATCGGCGCGGGATTTGGCTCGACGTGCTTACTACGATCTACTGGGGCTACCACCAACGCCCGCTCAAATCCGTGACTTTGAAGAAGCCTTCGCAGCCGGAGGCCGGGCAGCCTTCGCCGATTTAGTCAACCGTCTTTTGGATTCACCACACTATGGGGAACGGTGGGGGAGACACTGGCTGGATCTCGTTCGTTATGCCGACACCGCCGGCGACGCGGCGGACTTCCCTGTGCCCGAAGCCTACAAATATCGCAATTACGTCATCGATTCTTTTAATCAGGACAAGCCCTACAACCAATTCATCGATGAACAATTGGCAGGCGATCTCCTAACCTACAGTACCGACGAACAACGCTGGGAGCAGATCATCGGTACGGGTTACATTGCTATCAGCCGTAGAATCGGAGTCAGTCCACACAATCTCAAACACATCACCATTGAAGATACGATTAACAACGTTGGCACGACCTTTTTGGGACTCACGCTGGGGTGTGCCCGCTGTCACGACCATAAGTTTGATCCCTTACCAACTACGGACTACTACGCCCTTTACGGCATCTTTGCTAGCTCCGTTTACCCCCACGCCGGAGCTGAGCATAAACCCTGGCGTCAGGATTTTGTGTACCGAATCGGCCAGGACAAGGCCGCTGAACTTCTGGCTGAGAAACGTGAAGTTCTGGAGCAGTGGAATCGCAAAGAACGCGTCGCCCTCGAGATCTACAGGGATTTCCAACGCAAAAAGATTACGGAACCAGGTAAAACCAGGCAATCGACCTGGGCGAACGTACTAGAGGTTCGTGAACAACGTCGCCAGCATGCTGAAACATTTCCAGAACTGGAGATCGCGTATGCGATTCAGGAAGGAACCCCTCACGATGAATTCGTCCAACGTGGAGGCAGTCCGGCGGCCAATGCTCGTGGTCAATTGGTACCAAGAGGCTTTCTACAAATTCTGGGGGGCCAAACCCTTTCTTCGGACAACAAAAGTAGCGGCCGACTGGAACTGGCCCAGTGGATTTCCTCCAAGAACAATCCGTTAACGGCGCGTGTCATGGCAAATCGGATTTGGCATTACCACTTTGGTAAAGGAATCGTCACCTCCACAAGTGATTTTGGATTCCGTGGTGCGACGCCCACTCATCCGGAGTTACTGGACTATCTGGCCCTGGAACTGATCGAGCAAGGATGGTCGATCAAGCAATTGCATCGGCTGATTATGGTGTCCGACGTTTACATGCGTTCGACCGAGGAGGTTGCCAAAAGCCTCGCCAAAGACCCGGACAACAAAAATTACTGGCGATTTGACCGTCAACGCATGGATGCTGAACAGATTCGCGACACTTTACTTACCCTTAGCAACGAACTTATCAAAGGGCCTGGTGGCC
>JAZABE010000183.1:0-9008 GCA_036137535.1 Planctomycetota bacterium
CTCCACGACGGTTCACGAAATTCTTAGGAAAGGTGAGGCCCTGGAACTCAAAGGACATTGGGAAGAGGCGCTGGGGTTGTATGAGCGGGCCAGAAAAGAAAATAAACAATCGAAAGAAATCGCAAACAAAGCAATCAACGCCCGAACTCATTTTGAGATCCAACGACGATACGCAGACCCTGCATTCATCAGAACCCTCAATTCAACCCCTCATCTGACAGCCCATAACATTTTATCCGAGGTCTTTCTCAAGGTAGATGCCTATTATGTCGGCCAACCGGAATGGGTTGCGATGGTCCGACAGGGTCTCTCAAACATCGATGTCGCTCTATATGACCCCAGTTTTCAAAAACTGTTCTTGGCACAACAGACGGAACCGGAAATCAACTACGCCTACCAACGAATGCACCAGATTGCTCAACAATTCAGGGTGGGAAGCCGAAAACAAGCAATTGAATTTGCATTGGCCATTTCAAACAGCCTGTCAACGGATCTACAGATTCCAAAGCAGATCACCTTGTTTGAATTCATCAACGGAGCAACGACTGCACTCGATCCCTATTCAACTTATTTGACCGGGGAACAATACGCAGACGTCATGTCCCAAATCGATGGCAATTTCGTTGGACTTGGAGTTGAAATTTTTCCCAAGCGAAAAACATTGCAAATCGCCTCAGTGATACCCAATGGCCCTGCTGCAATCCAGGGGCTCAAAAAAGGAGATTTCATCCTTCGCATTGACGGCAAGTCGGTTGATCAAGTTGGCGGGGATGCCGCTGCAGACATGCTCAAAGGACGCGAGGGGACCATGGCTTCACTTGAAATCCAGAGAACAATCCAGGGAAACAACCAAACGTTTTCAATGCAAATCACCCGTGCTCGGGTAGACATTCCCAGCGTTCAAGGGGTTTCAATCATCGACCAGCAACACGGGATCGGCTATATCCAGTTGACCAATTTCCAAAAAACCACGGTCACTGATTTTCAAGAAGCGCTTTGGAGTCTGCACAAGCAGGGCCTGAAAAGCCTGATAGTCGATGTACGGGGAAATCCGGGCGGTTTATTGACAGCCTCGGTCAATGTCGCGGATCTTTTCGTTTCTCAAGGCATCCTGGTTTCCACCAAAGGCCGGAACAGCCGTGAAGATTATGTTCACCGGGCGCAAGACCAGGGAACATGGAAATTTCTACCGTTAACGGTTCTGGTTGACCGAGATTCTGCAAGCGCAAGTGAGATCTTTGCCGGTGCCATTAGTGATCAGCAACGGGGAACAATTGTTGGCGAAACAAGCTACGGAAAAGGATCTGTCCAAGGCATTTTCCCGTTGACTCTGGCTCGAGGCGGCATTCGTTTGACCACCGCAAAATTTTATTCGCCATCAGGGGCTGCCATTAGCAACCGCGGCGTCAAACCAGACATCATCGTGCAAACCACCCAACGTCCCACTTTTGATCTGATTACCCCGGATCGCCGATCCGCGGAAGCACCGTCGGCCGACAAGGCACTGGAAACGGCAATTTCTGTCGCTCGCCGAAAATCACAACAAAGAAACGCCGGCTAATCTGGGCGAACCCTAGAGCCCTCCGGGGTGAGTCTCCTTTCTTACGCAGTCCACATACTTCGGATTGTCTCTTTTTCATTAACCGCATTTTCATTAGCCACAACGGCTCTCCCGGTATCGAATTCCGGTTTTTCCCGGCGACCGGCTTAACGAATCCAAAGATTGCTCTAGAATGGACGAAATTTTGCATCCACTCGGACAGTGATTCTCCCTTTAACCCATCGATTTCGCCCATGGATCTTTCAGAATTTGGATGGTTGCTCGATCGGCCAATTCGCATGAAAACCGCTGATCTTGAACGGGAAGGCAGGTTGAAACATTGCATTTTTGCCGCACAGTTGACTCGCCCTCTGGTTGAAAAGTTATGTTTTATCGCTGACATGATTCGCCTTCTCTCACGCACCAAGGAAGGAAGCGACAAACTTCGAATGCTGCTGTCCCACAAACGGGCCATGCTTTACTTTACCCAGCCTTCAACCAGAACCTTTCTTTCCTTTATGGCCGCCTGTCAAATCCTGGGCGTCACTTGCAACGAAGTCAGAGACCCAAGCGTTTCGTCTGAAGTCAAGAAGGAATCACCGATGGATTCCATCCGCATGTTCAGTAGTTATTTTGACTTCATCATTATGAGAAGCAAGGTCAGCAACTTTGCAGAATGCTGCGCCTACCAGATGAACGAGCTTGCTGGGAATTCAATGCGCAGCGTTCCCATTATCAATGCTGGCGCCGGTTCAGATGAACACCCAACCCAAGCCCTGTTGGACATGTACACGATTGAAAGAACCTTTAATTTTGATCACAAGGACACTGCTTCCAAATCCCGATATGTTGAACTGATAAAAAAATATCCCAACCTGACACTGGGGCCGGACAACAAGACGTTTACTTTTTGCGGAGATCTTGGGCGTGGCCGAACGGTTCGTTCGCTGGTCACAGTGCTTTCTCAATACGAGAACATCCGGTTCTTTTTTGTTTCACCGGAAGAGCCTACCTTGCAAATGGACTCGGAACTTCGGGATGGGCTAATCCAAAAAGGCATAGAGATTCATGAGTTCAATTCACTCGATGCCACTTTCCAGGGTAAACCTATTCTCGGTGAAACCGATGCCCTCTACATGACCCGAATTCAAAAGGAACACGACACACCCGAAATCGCATCGAACTACCAGTCACTAGACTTGAGTCATTTCAAGCTTTCCATGGAGCGGGTTCATCGTTTGAAAGAATACGCCCCAATCCTTCACCCTTTCCCACGCGACAGCGAAGAAGTCGAAATCCCTACCGAGATCGATAAAGATCCACGAGCCATGTACTTTCGACAAGCCAGAAATGGGATGTGGGCCAGAGCCGCGTTGCTTTTACACATTTCAGATTCAGTTGATCATTTGAACAGTTTGTATAAAGAATTTTATGGCGTGACTCCTGAAGAAAGCCTCGTCTTCTCGTAATTCTCGTCTTCTCGTATTTGAAAAACACCGACTCTCCTGGCACATCGGCGCAGCTCCCATGACACGGTAAACCACGACCGGCAGCTCACTGAAACTGCCGACTAACCATATCCAAATTTTCACCCGCTAAAAACCGGAATTAGCCATTCTCCAAGCGCCCGAAATTTTAAAACTGGACAACGACAAACTCTGCTTGCTATTTAGGCTCCAACCGGTTTGGCAGCCCACTCTTGGACGGGTAATCAAAACTTTGCGAACCCTTCCGTCCCAGCAAGCGTTTCTCTTCACTTTCCGGTATATTTCGTTAAGTTCGAAATTCTAATCGAACGGCACCAACGCGTTAACTCATCCGTGTCAAAACACAGGACCAACATGAACTCGAGCGAAGAAGTCAATTCCAAGGAGTGGCTGCGAAAACTCCTTGATGGTGATGGTAACGCAGTTCAAGAATTCTGGAAACAATATGGGAGCCGTCTCAGCCAACTAGCCGGCAGACAACTGAGTCGCAAACTTCAAAGGCGAGTCGAAGCCGATGACGTGGTTCAATCAGCTTGCCGCACTTTTTTTCGACGTGCTGAGGCTGGGCAATTCCAATTGGAAGAAAGTGAATCTCTTTGGCGTTTGTTGTGCGCCATCGTCGTGAACAAGGCCCGGATGAAAGCTCGATTCCATCTCCAGGGAAAACGCGGCATTCATCAGGAAGTTGATCAGGCCAAAAATCCCGATGAAAAATCGAGAGATTTCGCTGCCACTTCGACCCCGAATCCCGCTGAAGTTGCCGCGTACAATGACCATTTTGAATTTTTAATGTCCGGTCTCGATACCGAAGAGAAACAAATAATACAATACAAATTAGAAGATTTAACCAATGATGAAATCGCTGAAAAGATGGCTTGTTCAGAACGCACTGTTCGCAGAATCTTTTCCAAAATCAGATCCCGTCTTATCGACGAATGGCAGGATGATCAGTAATTATGGCGGATCCCAGTGAACGTATCGACGAAGAAGCACGCCGGCGGTTCGAATCCGACTGGAACTCCCACTTGTTAACGGAAATTGAAGATTATCTTCCCGATCCCAGTGACGAAAAATATTGGCCAACCTTAGAAGAACTTCTCTACATTGACCTCGAGTTTTTCTGGAAATCAAACAAAAAAAAGACAGGTGATAGCACGGTTCCCAATCACCGTTCACCCAACACACGTCTTAGGGACATAGCAATCCGCCTAAACTTTGACCAGAAACCAGATCTCCTGAATCGACTTCTTGAATACGGACAATCGCTTGCCCAAAAGCGAAATCACGGTAACGTCGACGGCGAACTTGACACTGTGCCGTTTGCAAGATCACGAACCGCCCCCCACAAGGGCCTCAAGAATTCCAACCGAATCGAATCGAATCAGGATTTTGGAGACTATTTGCTACTCGATCAACTCGGCCGAGGCGGAATGGGCATTGTCTTTGAAGCCGTCGAAAAGAAAACCGGGCGTCACGTTGCTCTCAAGATGATCCGTGCCAACCTGGTAAGTCGGTTAGATCAAGAGTCCCAGCGAGTTGCTCTAGACCGGTTTCAAACCGAAGCCAAGGCCGTCGCCAATATTGATCACCCCAATATCGTGACCTTATTCCAGATCGCCCAATACGAAGAAACACCGTTCATCGCCATGCAACTGGTCAACGGGGAAAACTTAGCCACGAAGATCAAGCAATCAACACTAGATGGTAAAACGGCGGCGGCTTACATGAAAAAGGTCGCGGAAGCAATCGAAACCACCCATGCGCAGGGCATCGTTCATCGCGATTTAAAGCCCCAAAATATTCTGTTAAACCGTGACACCGATGAACCACTGGTTACGGATTTTGGCCTCGCAAAACTTGTAGGCGAGAACAGCGAAATGACTGAAACCGGAGAACTGCTTGGAACCCCGGGGTACATGTCACCAGAACAGGCAAATGGACAAACCGTCGGGTACGAAACCGATATTTATTCACTGGGAGCAACGCTTTACTGTTTGCTCGTCGGCCGCCCCCCATTCCAAGCCGCCGACACGATGAAAACTGTTGAACAGATTGTTAACCATCCTCCGATCTCGCCAAACGAAGTTAACCCTGACATCGACCTTGACCTGACCACCATCTGTCTCAAATGTTTGGAAAAGACCCCTTCTCGACGATATAACTCAGCAAGAGAACTTGCCCTGGATCTTGATCGCTACCTCAAGGGCGAGCCGATTTTCGCACGCCCGATCGGCAGGTTAGAAAAATCAATCCGCTGGTGCAAACGCAACCCGCTTCCGACCACTATTTTTGCGGCTCTCACACTGTTGATTTTCGTTTCCATGATCGGAATCGCGTGGACCAATTACTACGCGAATCAAACTGCGTTCTTTTCACAGAAGAACAAAGCCAATTCGGATCTTGCCTTTGCAGCCAACCGAGAAGAACTCTTCCTGGTTGCCAAAGACATGTCGTTGAAACTTCCAGGAATGGGAGAAACCCGCCGAAAACTCCTCGTTCCGTTGCGTGATTTTTTCGAATCCTATATCGCACTCAATGGAGACTACGCCGAAGTTATTACCGAGCTTGCATTTTCTCATTCAGCCAGCGGGACCATTTCCTTTGAACTGGGTAAACTCTCCAATGCAATTGGTTCGTTGAACCAGGCCATCGAAATCCAAAGTAAAATCACCCAAACAACTCCAAGTAATCCTAGGGTCCTCATGGACCTGTCAAACAGCTTGAACCTTCGCGGGCAGTGCCTGGTCAAAATCGAAAAAAGAGAGGCGGCATTGGCCGATTTCAAAGAAGCTTACCGGCTACGAAAAAGGCTGGTCTCTAGCGATCCGCAAAACATCGAATTCAAACGCAAACTCGCCAACGCTGAAATGAACCTAGGAAACTGGTACGGTTACGATGGCAGCAAAGTTTTTGAACAACGAGCGATGGACTACTACCTAGCATCGAATCAATCACGCGATCAGTTCCTGCAAAAAATGACGGACAACGGGCGACTAGTCTTCCGTGTTCGTCACGACAAGGCCCAATGCCTGTTCAACATTGCGATTGGACAATTGAATCTCGGTCAACCCCAGAACGCACTGCTCTCCGCAAATTCAGCAATTGCTATTCTCAGGGAACTCCATCAGGCTAAACCAAAATTCATGGCAATCACCCGAGACATGGCCCGTTGTGCCCAGTTGCTGGCAGAACTCAAGGAATTTGACAACCAGGACCCAACACCATACCTGATAGAAGTCGCCGCTGCCTACGAACACATCAATAAGATCTACCCTAGCGAAACAGAGTATTTCTGGCTTGCTGCCAAGGCTCTGGTTTCCCTTGGAGATTATTCACTCCGGGAACAAAAGGAAATCTCGAAATCCAAACATTTCTTTGAACAAGCCTATGCAAAAATCAGTCACAGGGAAACTCTTAATCCGGATTCCAAGCTAGTGTTAATCAGAACCTGCGTTGGGATGGCAACCATTCACATGCTCAACCGCGAACTGGACGCAGCTAGGAAAAAAATTGTACTGGCGAGAAAAACCTTGAGCTCAATCCAAAAAACAACCCACCCCGATTACCCAACGACCGAGAATCAAATTTTACAGCTCGAGAAGATCTTAACCCTTTAAAGCACAAACGGCACCAATATTGGAAAAACAGGAGTGGTTCTTTCCTTTTACTTGATTTCATTTCCAAGAACAGCCGATACGACAATTACTGTGTTTTGACGGAATGGACTCATGCATCACAGCTATCGAATCGCTGGAATTTCTTTCCTGGCCTCCCTTTTCTGGGCCTCTTGTGCCGCGACTCATGAACACCTTCCTCGCGTGATCGCAAACCAGGAAACCGAGTCTCAAAAGCAAGATCCCAAACAGGACGGCAAGAAACCGGACAAAGCCAAACAGGACAGCAAAAAACCGGACAAAGCCAAACAGGACAGCAGGAAACAGGATTCAAGAGACCAGTCATCGCCAACAGCCTCCAAAGATACAACAGCAGCACTGTCTGCCTATCTTTCATCAAATCGTCGTCAATTCCTAGGAAGAACGCCACGAATGTTTGGTGACTGGTTTGGTCCAGGTATTGGCATTGCGACTTCCTCGCAAGGCCCGAGCATGATTGACCAAGTTGAAGCCTTTGCACAAATTCCACAATCAGGCCGTGTCGGAAAAATCGCCGAAAACAACAGCGCCTTGCCCTTTGATCGTTTTTTTGTCAATTACAGTTATTTTCACAACGCCTACGATGCCTCGGTTTTCGGGCCGGACCCACTGGAAAATTCTGCAAACACTGCCATCAACCGTTACACCGTCGGAATGGAGCGAACGTTTCTCGACGGCTTAGCATCGCTTGAAACTCGATTCGTTCTCTCGGATACACCCGACCTGGTTCACAATCCCGGTCCCAGCGGCTACCAAAGTTTTAGCCCAACTCTGGGCAACATTTCGCTTGCTACGAAATTCTTACTCATTGAAAATGAATGCACTGCTCTTGCTGCAGGTTTAGGCCTGGAATTACCAACCGGCGGAGACACCTACATCAAAAGTCGATCAACAATCTTGAAAATGGAAAACCGGTCGGCCTACCTGTCCCCCTATATTAGTTTACTGAAAAACTCGGCCAACAATTCCTGGTTTTTGAATGCATTTATCCAGGTTGAATGCCCTCTCGCCGGGGATCGCATTAGCGGGATTAGTGCATTAACTGGCGACACAACCCTTCAAGGTAAATACAACTCCCAAACCTCGCTGTTCGTTGATGTTGCGGTTGGCCGTTGGATTTATCAGCAAGAAAAAGGACTGGTGACAGGAATCGCAACGTTCATCGAAGGCCATTACAACGGTTCGTTAAACGAAGCCGATGCCTTTAATGACACAATTTCCGACGGCTCGTTCAATACATTCTATGCACTCAACCCGCTGCAAAGGCAGTTCAACATAGTTAACTTGACTGCAGGCTTGCATATCGAAATCGCAGATCAAACCAAGCTGCGAATTGGCAGTGTTTTTCCCGTCAGCGAACAACGCGCTTTTGACGGCGAATTCGGAATCCAACTCTCGCGATATCGTTAAACGATTAGCCGCTTCTGAAATGATCGGATACGCATGAGGGATTGGGGGTTAGGGCCAAATCTCACGGTTCTCACCGAAACTGATCGTCGGGATTACAATCTTGTTTTGACTTTAGCGTTTATAGGGAATATACCGCAGACTTTCCTCCCAATTCCATGCTGCCAGGACAATAACGTTAAGATTGGCTTTGCGACAGGCGATAACGACGAGGCGGGAGTGTTTTTCCGCAGGATTTGATTGGCAGGGACGAGCCGTTTGCCCTTTTGTTTTTGAAGTCGTCCCATGTTTGCCAATCGGAATCTCAAGCGAGATTTGCTCGCCCTTATCGTTGCCGCTCTGGCAGCGTTTATCGGTATTTCCCTCGCTACTTACTGCCCAACTGACCCTGTTTCGTTGGAAACAGATCTCGAACGCCAAAATGTCTTTGGTGCTTCCGGGGCGATCATCAGTTCGTTCCTCGTCGCCAATTTGGGTTTGTCCGCCAATTTCTTAGTCGCGGCCCTGGTATGCATGTCCTTCTGGATGCTGCGCAATGAAGAAATTCAATTGCCCGTCATGCGCAGTGCTGGATTTGTCCTAACTGTCGCGGGCATCTCAGCAATTCTAGCTCTTTTAACGCCCGACCTGATTGCCTCTTTTAACCTGGGAAGCGGAGGACGACTCGGCCATGCATCGGGTAATTTTTTACTGACTCAATTTTCGTTGGTTGGCGCTGTGATTGTGACCATTTTTGCATTGGTTGCGGGACTTCTGATGTTTTCCGACTACGCGTTACTTCAATTTACGCGTTGGGGATGATACATAACGAACTCTGACTTTCCCACCTATATTCAATATTCCTTTCATCGGTCCAGTATTGGCACAATGAGCAGTAATTACTTGGCCATTAGATAATTCGACATCTGCTAAAAACCTTTT
>JAZABE010000184.1:0-2098 GCA_036137535.1 Planctomycetota bacterium
CTGCCCAATATGCCGGTCTCAAAAAAGGAGATGTGATATACCATGTTGACGGAACGCAGGTTGAAGATACCCAGGACTTGATCAAGAAAGTTCAAAAACACAAGGCGGGAGAGGTGGTCAAGGTCAAGATCAAACGAGCTGGTCAGGATATCGAATTGTCAATTAAACTGGCCAATCGGCGGGTGTTGGGCATCGATCGTCTGAACCCTCAGGAGACGATTGCCGGCAATAAGTTGAGTTCTCGCCGCACCGGTTTTGAACGCGTTATTCAGCACGACACAGTTTTGAAACCGGAGCAAATGGGCGGACCGATTCTCGATTTGAATGGGCAAGCCATCGGTGTCAATATTGCCAAAAATGGTCGGGTGTCGACTTATGCTCTTCCTATTTCCGTAATCGAGTCCGCCGTTGCGGCGCTCAAGTCTGGGAAATTGAATCCGGCAACTGTCCACAAGCCAAGGATTGACCAGTTGGCTAAGTTGATTGCGGATAAGGAAAAGGAACTGGCTGATAGCAATTTGAAAAAAACAGTTGAAGAGGCAGAAAAGAAGCTCGAAGCGGCTAAGAGTGCCTATGACGAAGCTGCCGAGGCTTACGAGAAACTGCAAAAAGAACTGGAAGCTGCCGGTAAAAAGAAATACATGGCTGACAATGAACACAAGAAGCAGCACCTCGACAACCGAAAGCAAAAACGAAACTTGAAAACTGCTGAAGAGGAAATCGAGAAGTTAAAGCAAGAGAAAAAAGACCTTGAAGATACTTTCAAGTAGTTTGTTTTAGGGCGGGATCAATCCAAACCCAGTTCCGAGTTGGTTGACCCGGATTCAATATACGCGGTTAGCATGATCTGAGCAGCGATCATGTCTAACCGTTTTTTTTTCTTTTTCTGGGTCATGCCTCCAGTGGCCAGGATTTGATTGGCAAATGCTGAGGTGTATCTTTCGTCAAAGAAATGGATCGGCAATCCTGTTTCCTGGTTTAGCCAGTTCCCAAATGCTCTGGCTTCGAGAGACTTTTGGCTTTCGTCACCGTTGGTGTGAACCGGTAAGCCAACGATAAAGCCGACTAGTTTTTCCGACTCAACGAGCTGGCGAAAGTAAAGCGAATCCAGTTCGTCGGTTTTCCGGTCGTAGTTTGCAAAGGGGCTGGCGATGATTCGTTCTGGATCCGTTAGGGCGACTCCGAGGCGAACCGTCCCATAATCGACGCCACCCAGTCGTCCAGAAGCCGGAATGTCTGATTTCTGGCCAGGTTGATCGTCAGTTGGTTGGCGCGGTGGTTTGGGCACGTGATTTAGATGGGCAAGTACGGGCTGGGAAGGAACGAGTGGTCAGGACAGTGGTTTTCGGTTTGCTTCAGTTTCAAAATATCCGTTGGCGAAAAAATTGTCGACTGCGGCAATCACTTCTGGGTGGAACGTGATAAAAGCATGCATGGATTTGACGATCTGGAAATCGTGAGCACCGGGCAATTGGGTTTCTTCAATGGACACGGTGGTGTCATTGTCAGTCTGGAATAACGGGTTGCCATTAAATTTTCCGGCAACCACTCCAAAGCGGTGTTCGGGTGTGGCCAGTTTTTCCGAGAACTTGTCCCAGTCTCCAGCGAGTTCTTTTCCACTGAGACCCGTGAAAAGTCCGAATAACCCGGTTCGGTTCAATAAACGTCCCAGATGAGTGCCGTTATTGGGGGGCGCGATCATGACAGACGATTGGATCCTTGGGTCGCCTTGGGTGGAACTGGTGAATTCTTTCAAGTAATAGCGGAATACGATGTTTCCGAGGCTATGACCAACGAACCTGATTTCTTCGACCCCTTCGAGTTGGTTGATGATCCGGTTGAGCGCTAACGCGTGATCTTTGATAGAAGCCCGGGTGCTGGCGTATTCGACGTTGATCGAGATGTGTCCCTTAGCTTCGAAGTGCTTGGCGAGTTGGGACATGGAACTCCGGGTTCGGCCTAATCCATGCAGTAAGACCACGGCCTTGCCAGATAAAGGTTGAATCGATTTGGCCTCTTTGAGGAGTTCGAACTTTCTCAGGCAGGTGGCATAGCTGCCCCAAGCCCGGCGATAGTTTTGGGAGTCCAGTAACCGGCA
>JAZABE010000185.1:0-3308 GCA_036137535.1 Planctomycetota bacterium
CAAGGTCAACAATGATCTGATTACTCTGCAACATCTCAGTCGTTGTCGGACCAATGGAGACGACAACTGAAGACCGAAGGCCTGCCAGCAACGCATCCCGACAATTTTCTTGATCGGCAATTGTCAAAAGATTCACCAGTTGATTTCCCGATGTGAACAAGACCACATCACATTCTTCGTTTACCAATCGCTGTACATTTTCTTCCAGGAGACGGGTCTCGTCAGGGAGCTCCCACCGGTAGACCTTGACTGGGTAAACTGTTGCACCCCGGGCTTCCAGCCCTGCAACCAAGCTTTTATTTTCAACACCGTACTCTTGCACACCAACGGTTTGGCTCGCAATGGAAATATTTTCGTCCAGCGTGGTAAGAAGCTCACGCCATGTATTGGGTTCGGGAACCCGATACGTCGGTGTCAAACCGACTTCCTTCATAGCAGCTGCCGGCTTTGGACCTCGGCAAACGGTCACGATATCGCTCAACGTGTCCAGAAATCGTCGACGATCGATTTCCCGGGATACCGCTTCCAACAGGTAGTTGAAACCGACCCCCGTCAAAAAAATGACCACATTAATTTCCCCTGTCAGGACTCGATGAGCGAAATCAACAGCAACTTTGTTACGATCAATTGGAATCTCCTGCATGCTCGCACTGACAAAAGCCCGCCCATTGAACTTTGAAATCATGTGGGACAATTCATCCGATCGACGGCTTTCGAAGGCAACTACCCTCAGGCCATCAAAATCGACGGGGTCCGCTGTATCTTGGTTTTTGTTCATCCATTCATGCTAACCCTCAGAGGGCTTTCTCTACAGTCCTGCAAACAAATCAAAATCGTGTTATTTTGGAGTCCATTGAATTGATAAGCAACCATTTAGCTTTGGAGACAGAGTTTGTCGACTACAACACCGATTTTTGATCAACTCGCAGAGACCCTGACAAATCAGGGGATCGAACCAACGCTCACTCAACTTGCTGAGCAATTGGCAAGCTGGAAAAAATATCATGAGCTGTTTGAGGCCAGAAAACTTTTGTTGCGTTATCGTCTTGGTTTACCGCTGCTATACACTGGAACCGGTGAGGAACTAGATACGAAAAAACAAGATGAGCTGGAAGATGGACTGGCTGAAATTTGCCGCAACATCGGGAAAAATCTGATGGAAGACGGAAAGCTCCGCGAAGGCTGGATGTACCTCAGACCCATCGGTGATATCGAATCCGCCAAAAACCATGTTACGAACGTCAAAGTCCATGACGAGAACATCGATGAAGTCATTGAATTAGCGCTCCGGGAAGGCATTGCCCCCGCCTACGGTTTTTCGCTGGTCCTCGAGCACTATGGTACCTGCAATTCTATTACCACTTTTGATGCGGAGATGTCGCAACACCCGGTTGAAGAACGGCAAATCGCCGCGGGACAGTTAGTTGAACATTTGCATGGCGAATTGCTCGAAAATGTCAAAGGAGATATTCAGCAGGAAGAAGGATCTCTCCCCGCTGAAGATCGGTTTGCCGTGCTACTCCCTGATCGCGAATGGCTCTTTGAAGGAAATCGCTATCACATCGACACAACGCACCTGGCTTCGGTGACTCGTTTTGCCCGGACACTGACCGATGCCAATCAAATCAAACTTGCCATTGATTTGACTGAATACGGCAGTCGCCTCAGTGACCAGTACCAGTATGAAAACGAAGAACCATTCGCGGAATTGTACGCCAGCACCAAGCTTTACTTAAATGCCTTACTGAACCAAGACGTTGACAGCGCGGTCTCCTACTTTGAAAAAAAAGCCCGGGAATGTGATTCGTATAATGATGGCTACCTCCCCATCGAAATCTATATCGAACTTCTCTCACGAACGGGAAACCCTCAGGCGGCAATAGAAGCCTTGATCGACCTGATGCCGGAGGCAACGCCCAAAATCGGTATCGCACCCAGCCTGCTCGAACTTTCCGATAAATCCGGCGACTTTGATCGTTTTACCCAATTTTGTCGCAAGCAGAATGACCTCTTGGGCTTTGTCACCGGCCTGCTGCACAAGCATTGAACCGACCACTCTGAATCGCTAGGACGATCTGGATTGCAGTCAACCCTGTTTCCGATTGATTTCACTTCCTGGCAGGAACTGTTGTCGCAAAACGCGCCGCATCACTTTATTGGAGGCGGTTCGAGGCAACGTTTCTTTCGAAACGATCTGCCTGACCTTAAAGAGGGGATTCAGGTGAGCACGAATCGCTTGGTTCATTTCTTGCATCAGTTCATCTTGGGCATCCAGAGCGTATCCTGCCTGAGGCACATAAAAAACAACGAGCTGATCAGGACCGGTCCGATCCAAAGGAACAGCCACGGCAGCGGATTCTGCAACCTGCGGCAACCGGTCAATGGCCTGTTCGATTTCAATAGAACTCACCTTGATTCCGCCAAGGTTCATGGTGTCGTCCGTTCGCCCACCTGCGACGAAATATCCGTTTCCCAGTTGTTTGAAAAAATCACCGTGCCGCCGCAGGGGGGAACCCCCGTTGTCCCGAGGACAATCTTGGTAATAGGCATGTTGATGATCACGGTTGAGAAGTTCTATAGAAAGCCCAATAGACGGTGGAGTGATAAACAATTCACCTTCCTCGTCTGGACCAAAATTCTCATTGACGATCTGAACGTCCAGACCAAACGCAGGGGTTGAAAATGCTGCAGGTACATTCGGTTCAACCACCGTTGAACTGATATAACCACCACCGATTTCGGTACCCCCACAGTATTCAATGATTGGTTTGAAACCGGCAAGCCACGACAGGTAAAACATGTCGTCTGAATTCGATGCTTCACCGGTCGAACTAAACGTTTTGATAGCGGACCAGTCAAATGGCTCCATGCATTGTTGTCGCTTCCAAAGTCGCACAATGGATGGAACCAGCCCCAGCATGTTGACTCGTGCATCCTGAACAAATTGTCCAAATTCACTGCCCATGGGGGAGTCCTCATAAATCGCGATCACTCCTTTGTTAATCAACGTGGCAAAAATCAGCCAAGGCCCCATCATCCACCCAAGATTCGTCGGCCAAGCAACCACATCTCCTTGCTGCAAGTCATGATGGAGATGTCCATCCATTGCACACTTGATCGGGGTCGTTTGGTTCCAGGGAATGGCCTTCGGCTTTCCGGTGGTGCCAGACGAAAAAAGAATATTAAATGGATCGTGCGGATCACCGATGACGGGATCGAATTCAGTCGATTGCTGTTTGACTCGTTCTCGCCAGTTGAACGAGGAGTCCCGGCTGTCCTTGTCAACAAAAAAAACAGGTAAATCCGTT
>JAZABE010000186.1:0-2946 GCA_036137535.1 Planctomycetota bacterium
AGAAAAGGCGGCAAAAGCCTTATTATCGGCACGCTTTTGAAAACCCTGGAAAAAACTTGCAGCATTCAATTTCAACGTATCGATTGGTATCCTGCGTTTCTTTTATGATAACAGTTGGTCTATCATAAACTGGTAAAACAGCTTGATTCTCCCAATCGTGGTACTTAAAACACAATCGATTCCAATGCCCTCCCCGCTTCCATCTGCCCAACAATCCGCTCCAACTCAACAACCGCATCGGTTGAAAATCTGGATAGGCCGAATCCTGATAGCCTTAGTGATCATAGCCTTGGTTGTTGCAGTCGGCATGATTTTGGGAACAGAACCAACGGGTTCAATCCAAAACGCTCAAATGACTCATGTTATCAAGCGGGGAGATCTATCAGTCACTGTAGTCGAACAAGGCACGCTGGAGAGTTCAAACAATACCGAAATCAAATGCACGATCCGAGGTTTCAACACCGTCACCTGGGTCGCAGATGTTGGGTCCATGGTCAAAAAAGGAGATGAATTGGTTCGACTTGACACCAAAGTGATTGAAGAACAGGTCAGTCTTGGCAAGACCAATGTGAACACAGCAAAAGCCACGCTGGAACGCACCAAAGCCAACGTGGCCAAAGCCCGGATCGCTTTAAAAGCCTACCAAGAGGGGAGTTTCATCGCTCAAAATCAATCATTGAACGAACGAATCGCAATTGCCGAAAAAAGACTGAAAACGTCTCGAAAAATTCTGGACAGCTCCACCAAGCTATACACCAAAGGGTTTGTCAATTCTTTCGAGCTCCAAGCTGACAATTTCTTGGTCACACAGAACGAATTAGAGCTTGAACTTCAAAAAAATCAAAAAGAAGTTCTCAACAAATACACTAAAGAAATGCGCCTCGCCATTCTCAACGGCAATTTAACAGCTAATTTGTCTAAGCAAAAATCCGATGAAGCGGGTCTGCAAATGGACGAAATTAAACTGAATCGGTCCATTGCCGAATTAGAAGGTTGCGTGATTCGCGCCCCGAAAGACGGATTGGTCATTTACCCGTCGGCTGCAGAATGGAAACAAACTCCTGATATCACCCAGGGTGCAACCGTACGTAAAGACCAAGTCCTACTGCTGATGCCCCAACTCAAAAAAATGCAAGTCAAAGTCGGTGTTCACGAGTCCGTGGTCGATAACCTTGACGTAGGCTACGAGGCGATTGTTCGCATCGGAGATCGTGAATTACGGTCAGAGGTTTCTCATATTGCAAGCGTTACCAAGCCCGCCGGCTGGTGGACGGGAAACGTCGTCAAATATGACACTATTATTAAACTCCCTGCCGTTGAAGGGTTGAAACCCGGGATGAGTGCCGAGGTAGAAATCATCGCGGCTGAATACACCAACTGCCTGTTGCTACCCGTCGCAGCGGTACTGGAACGGGATAACGACCGATTTTGCTGGGTCATGACCCAGACCGGTCCCCAAAAACGAGCCTTGAAACTGGGCGATAGCAATGATGTTTTCATCATTGTCAACGATGGATTAGTGGAAGGCGATGAAGTCGTCTTGAACCCACTGGCGTTTATTGACGAAGCTCAGCTAGAGGCGCAACGCAACTTTTCCGGCGATGCCATGTAACCCCAATCGGATTGAACTACAGTTAAATCAATGGTCCTCCCCAACGCGCTAAACCCCGATGCCCTTCAGGATGCCTTGCCCAGAGCCACCCTTGGTCAAAGGTCTCAATCTCGACCTGGCGACACGAGCTCCAAGCCCGTTCTCGTGTGCCTGGTTGTTTTCGGTTTGCTTTGCGTCGCCAGCTTGGCATTTATCTTTTTACCCAGTACGAGCCAGAAAAAGCCAGATTATATCCTGTACACGGTTGGCCGAGGAGACTTGCGAGTCTCGGTGACGGAACAGGGCACACTTGAAAGCTCAGATAACACTGAAATCAAATGCAAAGTACGCGGAAAAAACACGATCACCTGGGTCATTGAAGGTGGAACCCAGGTCAAAGCTGGGGACAAATTATTGCAACTGGACACCCTTGCGCTTGATGAAGCTATTAGCGAACGCATCAAGTACGCCTACCTAACCCGTTCTTCCGCCGAACGTTTAAAAGGCAATGTTCGAGCGGCTGAACTTTCGATCCAAGAATACCTAGAGGGTCGATTTCAAACTGAACTCAAAACCCTCGAAAAAGAACTGGCCGTTGCCAAATCCAACCTGCAGAAAACGCAGGACCTCGAAACTTTTACCGCAGGCCAGGTTGAAAAGGGTTTTGCCAACCAACTCTCCTTGGAACAACTCCAAACGTCAGTTTCTCAATCCCGTCAAACAGTCCTCGCTAAAACTAGGGAAATCGAACTCCTCAAGACCTACACCAAAGAAGAGGAATTGGAAACATTAAAAGGGGATTTGGCCGCAGCCCAAAAAAGTTACGAAGCCGAATTCGAACGCTCAAAAGCCGACGTTGCCCGCAGAGACCGGGCGATCGACGAATTGAAGCACTGCACTGTGGTCGCCCCGCGCGATGGATTGGTCATCAAACCCAAAGCTCAACCCTGGGAACGGGTTCCGGACATCGAAGAGGGGGCAACCGTTCACAAAGAACAACTGCTTCTGCTAATGCCGGATTTGAGCAAAATGCAAGTCAAGGTTGGGGTTCATGAATCCGTGATTGACCGAGTCGAAAAAGGTCAGGTGGCCCACGTGACCTTGGCACGACAAGATCTCACCGCAGAGGTTTCCGATGTGGCCCGTGTGGCGAAGCCCGCTGCTTGGTGGAGCGGCAACCTTGTCAAGTATGACACGATCATTTCTTTGCCGGAATCAACTTCACTGAAACCAGGGATGAGTGCCGAAGTCGAAATAGTTCTCGCGGAATACAAGGACATCGTCACCATTCCTGTCGCAGCTGTTGTCGAGTCCGGCCAGGGAACCTTTTGCTGGGTTCAAAAAGAAGGGAAACT
>JAZABE010000187.1:0-7354 GCA_036137535.1 Planctomycetota bacterium
AACGGTCGGGCGTTGGTTAATCAACCGAGATCAAAATTGACTGGGACATTATGTTTAGAAATCATGTTTACTGGCTGACCGGTGTCATCGGGTTGGTGTTCATTCAACTGGGTGACGTCAATGCTCAGCCTGGGCGCCGTCCCAATCGTGGAGCAGGAGCGAACGAAACCAAGACAACTAAAATCCCGGAGCTTCCCAATGATCCCAAGTTGCTTCGCATCCATAAGGCATTTACCGATGAGGCGATGAAAATTGCTCGGGATTATGAAAGGGATCGAGATTTTGATAGTGCAATGGCGATTTATGGCCAGGTTTTACGATTGATACCGGCTCACCCGGATGCCAAGAATAAGCTGAACCTGTTAAGAGAAAGAGAAAAACAGGCAGATCGAATCCAGACCAAGGTGGATGCAGCAAAGACGTGGCAATCGACCGGTATCCGGGTCTTGGAAAACAAACCAATTACCATTCTCTCGCGGGGAAGCTGGACGTTTACCCTGAAGCGAGAACTGGATACCAACGGGATGGCAATTCCCAAGGAGTTGCAAGATTTTAATCTGGGCTGCCTGGTGGGTTTTATTGACACTGGTCAAGCTGAAAAAGAAAAGGCCTTTGTCATTGGAGCCAAGAAAGAACTTATTCCCAAGAGGAGCGGTGTTCTTTACCTGCAAATGTACGATGTTGATGTTTCAGACAACGAAGGAGAAATTGACGTCCAGATTACGGGGACTTTTGAAAGAGTCACAAAAGGTGCCAGGAAGTAACTTGGATCTGAAGTGGTCTGGATCCTGGATTGCTTGTCTTCTGGTTTTCGGTCGTCAACGGCTGCTGAGGGATTCGGTTTTGAAAGCAGTGTCTTTCAGGTCACTGGGACTTGCTGGTTTGAGGAGCTGGAATTGGCAAGTCTATGTCCGGTTCCCTGAAATGTCGCAGAGTCGTCTGGATCGCTTCGTTGGCATGGTGTTAATCGGTTAGAAATCAGGATCGACGGAAAAAGGGAACCTTCGAACTTCATGAACATTTTACGAAAACCATTAGAAGAGTTTGCGCGGACCAAGATCGTGGCGACGGTTGGTCCGGCTTGCCGCAGCGTGGAAATGTTAGAAAGCTTGATCCGTGAAGGGGTTTGTGTTTTCCGGTTGAACATGGCACACGGTACGCCTGAAATGCATGGGGAAGCCCTCGAAATGATTCAGCAGGCGGCTGCTCAAACAGGGATTCCGGTGGCTTCTCTGGTTGACCTCGCGGGTCCCAAAATTCGATTGGGGGACTTGGGTGATGAACCGATTGAGTGCAGTGTGGGTGACCGATTTGAATTTGGGCGAGGGTCCCAGTCGCGGGTGCCAGGCCAACTGGTTTCGACATATGAACCACTGATTGACGAGATTAGTGAAGGTCATGATATTTTGCTCAGCGATGGGCTCGTGCGGGTCAAGGTGATTGAAAAGAAATCCGATTCTGCGATTTGTGAGGTTCTGTCCGGTGGCACCATCAGGAGCCGCCAAGGGATCAATCTCCCGGGAGTAGACTTGTCAGCGCCGGCACTCGGAGAAGTTGACATTGCCAACGCGATTTGGGCATCCAAGATAGGTGTCGATTTCATCAGTTTGAGTTTTGTACGTAACGCTGATGAAATTGGGCAGTTGCGAGACATTATTAACCAGCACGATTCTCATGCTTCGATTGTCGCAAAAATTGAAAAACCCGAAGCCCTGAGTAATTTGAAGTCCATCGTTGAAGCGACTGACGCGGTGATGGTTGCGCGGGGTGATCTGGGCGTCGAAATTGATATTGCTGCGACGGCTGTAGCACAGAAACAAATCATTAGCCAGTGCAGTGAATTGGGAAAACCGGTGATTGTTGCTACCCAGATGCTCGAAAGCATGCATTCGAGTAAGCGACCCACTCGGGCCGAGGTTTCGGATGTTGCCAATGCCATCCTTGATGGAGCGGATGCCTGTATGTTGTCCGGCGAAACGGCGATTGGTGATTTTCCAGTGGATGCGACCAAAACGATGTACAGGATCATGCTGAAGACGGAGGAGTTGTTAAAAAGTGGAAGGGGCTGGAGGCCGCCGTTGGAAAAAAATTCTTTTGCTCGAAATGTCAGTGATGCCGTAGTCACGGCGGCGGGCCTGATTGCCAACGGGATCGAAGCAAAATTGGTCGTGATTGGTACCCGGGACGGGGATACCGCGTTACTCAAATCCAAACACCGTGATTGGATCCCAGCAGTGGCTGTCTCCAGTTGTCCGGAGACGCTTCGGAAAATGTGTCTTTACTGGGGAATTATTCCCTTGGGGGGGGGCGATGAAAATCGAACGAAAGATTTGCAGGCCTTGGTCGATCAATGGGCAATTGAAGAAAGTGCTTTGTCTTCTGGAGATTCCGTTGTTTTCGTCACGGATTCAGATTCCATCAACAACGCCCATGATATGATTATCGTAGGGCAAATCGGTTAACAACAATTTCGGTTTGCGATTGCAAACCTTGATTTTTTTAGTGTTAGAAGTGATCATGGTGGGAAACCCTTTGAGCTTTACGAAGTTGCTCCAATCCAAGCCAGCCTATGATCCGGGAAAGGGCCCCAGGCATCAGGTTTGCCAGCAGGTTTGCCAGCATGTTTGAATTACCAGAAATATTTCAGAGTGAAGATCCAGAATTGATACGGCGTATGGAACGGATCCGGAATAACTTTGAGCGGCTGGATGTGGAGTTGTCCGAACTGGAAAGAACTGTGTTCGACGAAAGTTACATACAGGGCTTAATCCACAGCCAGTCCGATCTCATTCGTAAGCCCCGGTAGGCTTTTCCAGGTTTTTTCGCAGTGGAATTGCGTTTCTCCTTCATCCACGGGAAGAAAACCGATATATTGATCTGCTGCAATTTTTTGCTTTTCAACTAAATACGATTAGATAATGTCTGAAAAAAACGACTCAAATTGGGATGATCTTGCCCGCCAATTCGGATTCGAACCGGCCAAAGATGAAAAAGAGGATCCGGGGGTTGCCGAAGAAATCGTGAAGTCGGCCAATGATGAAGTAACGCCCGTTCCAGAAACAGAAACGCCCGCAGAGACGATCTGCGAACCGTCTGAAACCGAAGTACCGGTTGTTGAACCGCCAGTGGTCAGTGGTGAATCGGTGACCGAAATGCAAGCCAGTGATTCAAACGGTGAAATTGAAACGGTTGAATTTGATGTTCAGGACTTGAACGACGATGAGGAGGATCGTCCCCGGCGACGGAGGAAACAACGGCGTCGGCGGCGTGCGGTCATCGAAGAACTCCGCGAAGAACTGGAACGTGAAAAAGAAGAAGAAACCGTAGAACCGGTCGAGTCAGCAGAGGAGACGGAAAACCGGGTCCCTGAAAACCGCGAAGATGAAGCAGGATCGGTTCCAAGGCGGGAACCAGAAAAACGTCGCCGCCGTCGTAAAAGCAATATCCGGGAAGAACAACCTCAGCCGGCCGAGTCGCAAGAAAGGGTCTCTAAGAACCAACGGCGTCGTAAAAGACGATTTGATGAACCTGAAAAAACGGGTTCAGAGAGCAGTTCGGAACGAGACAGAGAGTCTAAGCCTGAGCGGAAATTCCCAACTTGGGAGGAAGCAATCCACCCGGTGGTTGAAGCCAATATTAAACGGGTCAGCAAACCTCAGCGGAAAAAACGACCGCCCCGGCGAAGTCGCGAGGACTAGGAATCAGGAGCTTGGTTGCGGCCAAGGGTGTTGATTGAATTTGGTTTTCGATTGGAGGGACGACTGCATCGTTGATCGGTTGGCTCTCGCCGTTGATCGGTTGGAGACTGGTGAGGCTAGTCTTCCCAGTCAATGATCACTTTCAAGCTGTCTTTGTCAGCCGCGCGATGGATGGCTGCCATGATTTCAGTGTGATGAAATTTTTCGGTTTCGTTGGTCATCAAATCGATTTGGGTAAGCTGGTTTTCTGCCAGCATGTTCCGGGCGAGAGTGATCCCGTGCATACTGGAACCATGAGTGGCCTGATAACACTGCAACCGGTAATGAATGTCGTTGTTTAAGTCGATCACCTGTTCCAGCCTTGGTTTTCCCTCCGCACCTTTGACTCCTGCATGTCCATCCATGACAGTACCATAACCCATCAGCTTCGGGGCGACTTCATAGGCGGCAGCAACGGGAGCATTGACCATTACGAAGTGAGGTTCATTAAAAGGGCGGCATTCCTCGAGAATCTTTTCGACGACGTTTTCATCCCAGCGAACCCCGACGACGTTTTTGGCACCGAAATCGCGGATCACTCTTTCGAGCCGGTCGGGTCCTCGATTGGCAACAATGATTTTGCGAGCTCCCATGGCTTGGGCACACTGCAGTGCATAAGTGCTCTGGGAACCGGCACCCAGCAAAACAACGATGCGGTTTTCAATACAGTGGTTAACGCGGGTCATGCCTTCCAGACAGCATGCTAACGGTTCCAGTTGGCAAGCATGATTTGGGTCCATTTCAGAATCGAACTTGACGACCGGACCGTATTCCACGAACCAGTCCGGAAGGATCGCATATTTCCGGGCAAATCCAGGGAATTCATGTCCAGTGGCTTGAGTGTTGGGACAGCTGGTCCAGTCACCGGTTCCGTCAGGCCCGCAGTAAATGCAATCGGAATCACCACAGGGAATGTCACAGCCCAGTCCCACAAGATCACCGACCTTGAACTTGGTTACACCATTGCCAATGGCATCGACGATACAGCTGGCCTCGTGCAAAATAATGGCGGGCCATTGTTTGATTCGCGGTAATCCGACGTTGTAGATCACGACGTCAGACTGGCAGACTGAAGTCCTGGAAGTCTTGAGCCGAATTTCACCGGGGGCAGGTTCGGCAATGTCCTCTTCAGTGGCCTGGAAACAGCCACCTGGCTGGTCCAAGTAGTAAACGAGGTTTTTCATGAATATGATGGATCACAAGGAATAAGGTTAGTTCGGGTTCCAGACATTAAATTAACCTAGTCCGAGGACACGGCAAACCGGACAAGCGGCCCAATGTTCTGTTTCCCTGCCTTGAATCAACGCGAAACAATTTTAGTCAATACGGTTTTAGCCAATACAGGGATTCGAATTGAAACTCTTTGCCGGTACCCAATGGGATCTACCACCGACTTGCGATCAATGTGGCAAGCTAGAGGACCGGTGTGAATGTCCTCCCGCTCCGGCTCAGCAACGACCTCTGGTTCCCCCAGAAAAACAGAATCTGGTGATTCGTAAAGAGAAAAGGAAGAAAGGCAAAGTTGTGACTCTATTGACTGGATTGCAAGTCCAGGGCCCGGAGCAGCTCAAGGATTTTTTGAGGCAGCTAAAAAATCAATGTGGTACGGGTGGGAAAATTGACGGTGAAACGATCGAAATTCAGGGTGACCAAGTCAAGAAGATGGTTTCGATACTTGGGGCACAAGGATATCGAATCCGCCAAGGTTAAATCCAATCCAGCTGGCAAAGACAACGGATCCGTTCCGCGGATCCTGGTAAACGAACTTGTCGTGTTCAACAGACGTAGATAGGATGACCCCTGAGAACCCTGTTCCTTGTACACGGCATAGTACGCTGCTTAATGCTTCAAATTGAAAAGCTAAAAAAATCGTTTCGCCAGCCGGATGGAGAGACCGTTCCGATTCTGGATGTGCCAACCTATGAAGTTGGCCCAGGTGAGCAAGCGGTCTTGATTGGCCCTAGTGGTGGAGGGAAAACAACTTTGCTGCATATTATTGCCGGCATTACCCGTCCCAATCGTGGAACGGTCAGGGTCAACAAAGTGGATATTGGCTCGTTCTCGGAAAGTGGTCGTGACCGACTCCGGGCGAAGAGCATTGGTTACGTTTTTCAGACTTTCAATCTGCTACCTGCGTTTTCTGCATTGGAGAACGTTGAGTTGGGAATGGCTTTTTCGGGGATGAAAAACGGTTCTCTCAAGGCTCGAAAGATGTTGGAGCGGGTCGGTTTGGGGCATCGGATTCACAACCGTCCTTCTGCCATGTCTGTCGGTGAACAGCAACGCGTCGCGGTTGCCCGGGCATTGGCAAATCGTCCAAAACTCTTGTTGGCAGATGAGCCCACGGCCAACGTGGACCCGGGCAATCAGCAGCAGATCGTGGAATTGATTCGTGAATCCTGTGAGGAAGATGGAATTTCCATGGTAATGGTTACACACTCGATGGAAGTTGCGAGTCAATTCAACCGGGTCGATGAACTTGTAGATATTAACCGGGTCATGCAAAAGGCGTAGAGATGAGTGTTTTTTGGATTGCCTGGAAAAGTATACGTCACCGGGGATTGGCATCTCTGTTGACCATTTTTTCAATGATGTTGGGCGTGATGTTGGTGGTTTGTGTTCTGACCATCCACGGTGTTGTCAAACGGTCTTTTTCCAACAACGGTGAAGTGGGCTACGACCTCATTGTGGGTGCCAAGGGAGGGAACCTGCAGTTGGCACTGAACAGTGTTTATTACTTGAGCCAACCGGTCGAAACGATTCCCTACGAATATTTGCTCGCTTGCAAAAACCAGCAATTCCGGGAACGGGAATTCATGGGGTCAATTCACTTTCGCGCCCATCGAAGTCGTTCGAGTATTATGGAGACGGTTAATACTCACAGGGAGTTGATGGGTTTAGGGGGGCTGAGCCAACTGGCTCATGCCTTGACCTTGGATGCCTACGACCAGACTATTCTAGAAAAAACCGGAATGTTTGAAGCAGGTTTGTTCGTGCAGTTCGGCTACGTGGATTGGGCCATCCCGATTTTGCTCGGCGATTATTTTGATGAATACCGTGTTGTTGCGACATCGTCTGATTTTTTCGATGACCGGCTGTTGGAGTTTCCGGAGGAAGCTGGAGAGCTTGGTTTTTTGACTCCGGAAACGGGTGAGGAGTTTGAGGAGAATGATGCCGTGGAGGAAGCCCAGCTTGCTCCCAAACCCTACGAGGAACTCCATAAGGTCGAATACGAATTTGCACAGGGCCGTGCGTTTGAGGACTTTAACGAGGACAACGCCTATTTTGAGTGCGTGTTAGGTGCTCGCGTGGCGAGAGAAACCGGGGTAGGTGTTGGCCAGAAAATCCAGATCACACACGGCGTTCCCGCTTCTCGAGGAGGGGATGCTGCCCTTCACGATCAGTATTTTGTGGTGGCCGGTGTCTTGAAATCGACTGGGCGACCAGAGGATCGGGCGGTTTTTGTCAACATGGAAGGTTTCTTTTTGATGAACGACCATGCAACCGAGTTTTTAACGGATGACGATGTTGACGCGTTTGTCATGGAAATGGGTGAAGGAGCTTTGCAACAGGAATTTGATAAACGGCGGGTCAAACCTCCGTTGGAGCAAAGGCGA
>JAZABE010000188.1:0-1246 GCA_036137535.1 Planctomycetota bacterium
CGCTGGCAAACAGGAAGCGGTGCACCGGTACCCATACGCTGCCACATTCTTTTCCGCCATTTTTAGGATCAGTGCACTGGCATCAACGATCTCTAAATCAGCAACCTCGGCTAACGCAATCGCATCACCGCCAATGCCACAACAAAGATCTCCAACCCGTTCAAATCCAAGGAACCGCTTAGCCTTGTATCTACCGACGATCTCACTGGTCGCCTGTTCGAGTTGTTTTCTCTGGTAAAACAGCTCACGTGAACGGGTGAATTTTTTTTGACCACGAATTCTCAGCGCGTGCAGATCCATTAACAGACTGGCCTGTTCCAGCGAAAACGACTTCCTGAGCTGCTTGATCACCTGAATCAAAGAGTTGCCGTTTTCCAGCTGAAAATCAACCTGGACCAACAACTGCCTGGCTTCATCCGAAAAAATCCAATCTTCATTTAGCATCAATTTTTCGCTAATTTGTTAAGGCAGTCGTCATAACGTCTTCTTGTACTTTTGGAAGATACGAGACAAAGTAAAAGCATGTCACAGCCAATCGACTTACTCGCGGTCTATTTGCACTTGGCGAAAGCTGCCTGGAAACGATTGAAATTGCCTGACCGGGACCGATTACTGATCATTTCAGGCTTTATTGCCGCCAGAATCCAGTTGCCACGAATTTCGCACCATTGTCGAAAATTGATTCTGGAAAACAATCCCGGACACATGATCAGACGGTGGGATAACTTCGAGACTGCAATTCAAGAATCCGATTTTCAACATTTTCTCAAACAAGTCCAGCGGCGGTTTCCTCAGGAAAAAGCAGAAACCATGCTATCCAACCTCGGCATCGACCGGGCCAACGAAAGACTTCTGTATCTCACTGACGAGGAATACGCTGCTGCCATTATCGGTGCCAATTTCGATCCCGAGAAAAAAGAAAACAGGAATTCGAAAGGAAAAAACGACTCTGACGTTTTCAACGAAAACTCCGATTAATGGATTCAACTAAACCGCTCTAAAATTCAATCGCAACTATTCCGATCAATGAATTGCGATCTTCTTTTTCGAGTGTGGCATGATTCGGAACACATTACTTCTACCCTTTGTGGCTGCGGCAATTGGCACTCCTCTGCTATTCTTGTCCGATGTTGACTTACCGGAACCGGCAGAAGACGATTTGAAGGAAATCCAGGCTGGGGAAATTGACCCAGAAAAGCTTGCCCCTTCGAACAAGAAGTTTTATGAACCTGAGAAAAACCTTACC
>JAZABE010000189.1:0-17128 GCA_036137535.1 Planctomycetota bacterium
ATGACCTTGTTGGCGGCAACAACAATGACACCCTCAAAGGTGGTGCAGATGATGACCGGCTGTGGGGGCAAGATGGAGTCGATCGGATTTTTGGGGAACACCGCAATGACCAATTGATCGGCGGCGAATCCGATGATTTTCTTTCCGGTGGTTGGGGCGCTGACCAATTGTGGGGGCAGGCGGGTAAAGATGGATTGTTCGGTGGGCAGGGAGGCGATACCGTGAACAGCGGCTCGGGTGCCGACCGGATTTTGTCCTGGCAAACAGGCGCGGGAAATACTGACCCGGACACCATGGTCAACCAGAGTAGTGCTGATGCCACGGTGATTTTCCGGAACAGCCAGTCGGAACTGACCAACAGCTTGGGGACTTATCTGCCGCAAGCCTGGACACACTCGGATATTGAACGTCTGGATGCAGCACTGTCTGTCCTTCATCAACAAAGCCCTGAAACCGAATTGGTGAAACAGGGAAATGGGAATGACTACGTTTTTATCCGGCACGGGGGTGATGCACGAGGGTTTTTTCAGGGTGGCGACATTCATTTGACCAACATGCAGTTTGACAACGGAGAAAATTGGCTGCGTGGCTACACGCTTCACGAAATCGGGCACGCCTGGCAGGGAATTGGCGATCTGTGGGTTGATTTCCTGGCGACCGAAGATGGTTTGATCAGTAGCTACGCGGCAACCAATGATAATGAGAATTTTGCCGAAACTTTCTCGGGTTATTTTGCCGACAAGGCGGGTTGGGATTTTTATAACGGGACTAAGACCATCGACGATGTTCCCGAAAAAAAGGCAGCCTTCGATACCTTTTTGGCGAGCCTGTAAATTGTCTGACCTGTGGTGATGCAACTGGATCCTCCTTCCCCTGGGGAAGGAGGATTTTTGGTTTCTGAGGCCGTTGCTCCGGATTTTGTCTGCGGTTCCCGGCAAGGGCCGTCGACGGCGGTTAAGTCGAGGCCGTAAAACTACGGTTGATCAGCTTTGCCTTCAGGGTACCCAGTCAGGTATGATAGGCTAAGAAGTGAAATGTTCCCGGATCCTTTCTCGGTGATTGAAATGAAATTGTCTACCTTACTTGCGGGTGTTCTGTGTGCCCTGCTGATTCAGGCGGGGTGTACCAAGCCTTCTGGTCCGCAACAATCGGTTGCGAGCCCTAAATCATCTAACCCGGGCGAGTCCCAGGCCGAGAGCCTTTCCCAGGGTGAAGGTGGCGATCCGGCAAAGGGTTCGGCTGAGCAGGAAACTGTCCAAGACGAAGGACTGCCAGTCGGCGAGCCAACAATGACTCCGGAACAGCAAAACGAGATTGCGACCCAGGTGCTCCAAGAAATTAATCAGGAATACGATCACGCCGTGGAGGTGCTGGAGGCAGAGATCGCGAGTCTCTCGGACGACGCTCAAAAACAACAGCTGTTCAATGAAAAAAACCCGGAGCCTGTTTTCACAAGAAAACTATTGTCGCTTGCCAGGAAGTACCCGCAAACAGAGACAGCATTCTCGGCCGTGATGAGCATTGTGTTGGAGCGTCAAACGAGCCAAGAGTTTCCGCAGGCAATGGATTTTACCCTCGACCATTTTGGGGACAGGGTTCAGTGGCATAAAATAGCGGAAGACTACCTGGAATTAGTGCCCAGCCAGCAAATTGAAAACTGGATGCGTAAAATGATCGCGACTGCCAGTGACGATGAAACCAAGGTCAAAATGACCTACTTGCTTTACCGGTACTTCGATCAATTCCCGACATTCGCGTCAACGATTGAATACAACCCGGAACTGAAAAAGCGGTTTTCTGACCAACAGCTCGAGTATATTTCTAAACGAAAAGAAGTGATTCGGCCGCAACTGTTAAAAGACTTGAAGGTGCTCAAGGAAAAGCATCCCGATGTCAAAGCCCAAAACCAAAAAGTTGTCAAAGATTTGATCGACGGACCTATTTTTGAACTGGAGCGATTGCAGGTGGGTTCCCTTGCACCGGATATCGAGGGTGAGGATTTTGATGGCATCAAGTTCAACCTCAGTGATTACCGGGGAAAAGTCGTCATGCTTGATTTTTGGGGGCAGTGGTGTGGGCCGTGTCGAGCAATGTTTCCCCACCAGCGTCAACTGATTAAGCAATTGGTCGGCAAACCCTTTGTTTTGATTGGTGTCAATTCAGACCGAAGACTTGAAACAGCGGTTCGAACGACCAATAACGAAAACTTGGTCTGGCGAAATTTCTGGTGTGGTCCGAGCGGCAGAATGGGACCGATTGCCAAAAAGTGGAATGTCTCCGCGTGGCCAACGGTTTACTTGATCGATGCCCAGGGAGTCATTCGGTACAAGGAAATTTTTGGGCCGGACATCGACCAGGGGATAAAGCGGCTACTGAAGGAAATGGGGCATGAGGTATCCTTGTCCCAGCGCGATGCATTCGGTCAGGGACAACCGGCAAGGCTGGTTTTGCGGCAATCGAAGAAATTGTTTAATTTTGGCGAATCCGTTTCCCCTAGAAATCAGGACCCGGTCTTCCCGTTTTAACCAAATGAACTAGATTCAAGGAAGAAACCACTCACTGGACCTGTTTTCATCCCCTTGATTAGCTACCGACCATTTCTGAACACTGACATTCCGCTGATTACGGAAATTTGGCGCAGCCACCCACCCCTTCGCGGCTTAGTCCAGCCGATGACCCCAGCGCTCTTAGAGCAACTGGTCCTGTCCAAACCCTATTTTGATCGTCATGGCCTGATGCTGGCGGCCGAGGGCAAAATTCCGATTGGTTTTGTGCATGTTGGCTTTGGTCCAGACAAGACACTTTCGGATCTCAACATGGAAGTGGCCGTGATTTCAATGTTGATGGTGAGTAAGTCGGGGGCTCCTGATCAGGAGATGCGACTAGAGGTCGCCCGGTCATTGGTCAAAGCGGGTGAGGATTTTGCCATGAAGAAAGGTGCCAAAACGATTTTTGCGGGTGAAGTGTTTCCAAACAATCCGTTTTACCTAGGACTGTATGGCGGTAGTCGGCTTCCGGGCATTTTGCAGGAAGACGTGTTTACCTCAGGTGTGCTCGGTGGCCTGCAGTACCGGGCGGTTTCAGAGTACGGAATCTGGCAACGTGAATTGGCCGGGTTTCGAACCATTGTCAACCGAGAACAAATGCAAATCCGTCGAAACTACAATATTCGGGCAGAGTTTGATCCGTCGCCCCGTTCTTGGTGGGAAGCCTGTACTTTGGGGCACGCCGAGCGGGTGAAGTTTGGATTGTTCGAGCGATCGACTGACTTCCAGTGTGGGGAAGTGACGTTTTGGGATATCCAGCCCCTGGCAAATCACTGGGGCGTTCAGGCCAGCGGAATGTTTGACATTCTGATCGATCCCGGTCATCGTCGCAGCGGGTTGGCAACCTTTTTGATCGGCGAAGCACTGCGGCAATTGAAAGAACACGGGGTCACGATTGCCGAGGTTCAGGCAGACCGGCTGGATGCGAACAGCATCGGGCTTTTTGAAAAAATAGGGTTCAAAAAAATCGACAGCGGTGTGCTTTACTCAAAACACCTCGGGGCCCGACAGCCCGCTTAACGGGTTAGCTTGCTGGCCGCGGGTCGATCCAGGAAAAGGGTGGTCCGAGGGTGGTTTTGCAGTGCCGATGCCGGCGCCTGGTTGGTGATCTCTCCTTCGACCGCATGTTGCACGGCATTGGATTTTCGCTCATCGGGGACCGTGCAAACGATCTGTTTGGATTTTAGGATTTGCCGAACAGCCATGCTAATCGCTTGCCGGGGAACCGCATCCAAGGTTTTGAACCAACCTTCACCGTATTGTTGTCGTCGACAGGCGTCATCGAGGTTGACCACAAGGTAGGGTTCAGTTGTTTCAAAATCAGCTGGAGGGTCGTTGAACGCCAGGTGTCCATTTTCACCGATGCCAATAAACGCAACGTCGATTTCAACTTGGGAAATGAGCTGCGAGAGCCGGTTGCATTCGGACCTTGCGTCTGTTTCTCCATCGATAAAATGAAAACAGAGTGGGGCCTTGGGGAGCTGCTCAACAAACCGTTCTTTGAGGTATTTTCGAAAACTGGCCGGGTGGTCGATCGGGAGCCCAACGTATTCGTCTAGGTGAAAGCAGGCCACCTGGGACCAGTCAATGTCGGGCTGTTTAACCAGGGCTGAGATCATTTCAAATTGGGAGGCTCCAGTTGCCAGGATGATGGCGGCCGAGCCGGACTCCGCAATTTGTTTTCGAATGGATTCAGCGCCGGCTGCTGCCGCCACAGCACCCATTTCAGTTTTTGACGAGAAAATCTGGATGTCCATATTAGCTACTCAGGTTGAATCTACTCATTTTCTTCGACGTCTTTATCGTAGGTGCAAGTGATATCGCTGGTGATGCCTCCTCGGGCTGTAAAAGAGGCCAGCAATGTGACGTGGCGAGGGTCCACAACGGACACGAAGTCATCTAGGATTCGGTTGGTGACATTTTCATAGAAAATGCCCTCGTTGCGGAATTTTTGCAAGTACAGCTTCAGGCTTTTGAGTTCCACGCATTTTTGGTCAGGAATATAGGAAAATGTTAATGTCCCAAAATCCGGTTGACCCGTTTTAGGGCAAACAGAAGTGAACTCAGGGCAACAAATCTCAATCACGTAGTCGCGATCGGGAAACTGGTTTGCAAATGACTCGAGTGTGTCACGAAATTCGTCAGGCATTTTGGCTCCTATTGGTGAATTTCATATTGTCACACGATTGTGCGAACCCAAAAAGGGGATAACGTAGAAACAGGGAAATCGCTTGGATCGTGTGTAATTGGGCGGCCAGCGAACCCGGCTGAAAGTCATGGCGACCGGAAAAACAAAACAGAAAGAGATTGATCAAAATGGAAAACCCAAAAGTGGCTTTAGTCACAGGCGCAGGTAGCGGGATTGGACGAGCGACCACCTTGGCCCTATTGGAAGCTGGCTATCAAGTGGTTTTGGCGGGTCGGCGAAGAGAGCCACTAGAGGCAACAGCTGCGGCAGGGCTTGCTTTTGGAAACAAAACAGTGGTGGTTACCGCAGACGTTACATGTGAATCTCAGGTGGTCGGATTGTTTGAAAAAACCAAAGAATCCTTCGGGAGACTGGATTTGTTGTTTAACAATGCCGGGGTTGCTGCCCCAGCGCTGCCCACGGAAGAGCTTACGCTTGAACAATGGCAAACGGTCGTCAACGCCAACCTGACGGGCCCATTTCTTTGTACCCGTGAAGCGATCAAAACGATGAAGGCCCAGGACCCGTCAGGAGGAAGAATCATTAACAATGGATCCCTGGCTGCGACAACGCCCCGCCCACGGTCGGTAGCTTATGCGGCAACCAAGCATGCGATCACAGGATTGACCAAGGCCACGTCATTGGACGGCCGAGATCACGGCATCGCCGTCGGCCAGATT
The DNA here is from genome assembly GCA_036137535.1 of Planctomycetota bacterium. Classification (GTDB taxonomy): domain Bacteria; phylum Planctomycetota; class Planctomycetia; order Pirellulales; family Pirellulaceae; genus JABAAE01. The sequence continues at coordinate 5,415 of JAZABE010000189.1, forward strand.
GACATTGGCAATGCGGCGACCGAGATGGCCCAAGGGAGCGCAGCGGGCGCACTTCAGCCCAACGGAGCGATTGTCAAGGAACCCCTGATAGAGGTTCAGCATGTTGCCAACGCGGTGGTTCAGATGGCAAGCCTTCCTTTGGACGCCAACATTCTCTTTTTAACAGTCATGGCTACAAAGATGCCTTTTGTTGGCCGCGGGTAGCGGCGCTGGAGGCTTGAGAAGGTCCCGCAGGAGAATTGAAAAATCGACTTTTGGGAGCCCCTGCGGCCGAGTCCACATCAAAAAACCTTGAGAATCAAATCCAAATAAACGGATGTTCCCGTTAAAAACCGACGGGCGGACTGGATGGGATGCCAACTGGCGATCGATTTGCAGGGGCTCCAGACCCGTTTGGCTCCCGGGGCAAGTTACTTGGTGACCCGGAAAACTTTTTGCCCAGTGTGGACGTTCCCGTGTAAATCGGTTGTTTTGATGGTCACCAGATGGGTCCCGGGCGTCAACGTTTCCGGAAGAGCGAACTTCCAGAGGTGCGGGCAGTTTTTGGGCGCGCTCAGTTTCGGGTTTTTTCGTTCTTTGATTTGGCTGTCTTCTTCAAACATTTTGACAAAGCTGGGATCCGGGCCGGTCGTCTTTTCCATATTGGCCCAGCTCTCGCCGTGATTCAGCCGGATTTGAACTTTTGACTTTTCCGAGCCGGTAAAAATATTGGGGGACACGGTAGCGTCCTTGAGCTTTTTTAGAGAGATCTCTTCGTCGATGAAAATCCGCATTTGATAATTTGAGGGGCGGCCAGCCGCTTTGAATTCTAGCTGGTAGTTTTTGCCATCAAACGTGATGATTGAATAGCCGTTCGGTGCTCCGTCGGCCATGGTTGTATGGGGGATGCCCCGCTCGTCCGACTTCCCGGACCACCAGCTTCCGCTGACGGTGACGTTGATAATGTGGTGGTGCGGCTGGGCACCCAGAAAGCCCTGCTTTTTTGTCAAGAAGAGATGTTCATGGTGGTGGGTGTGGCCAGAGATGGAAATTGTGAGCGGCCTGTCCTGGATCAACTCATAGAGCTTGGCCCGGTCGTGCACTCCGGTAATTGGGATGTGCATCATCAGGCAGACAAACTGGTCCTTGGGAATCCTGGCCAGATCATTCTTGATAAACTCAAGTTGTGCTTCACCAAATCCCCCGCGGTAACCCATTTTCTTTTGGTCGTTAACCACGATCCAGTCAATGTCATCCAGCACCAGGAAATGGGTTGAGCCATAATCGAACGAATAATAAGTGGGGCCAAATGTTTTTTCAAAAGTTTGGTTGACGTCGGTTCGGTTTTTCGCATCGAGGTTAATGTCGTGATTGCCGATCACGTTGTACCAGGGGATGCCCATCAGGGCGATCGTTCGGTTGTTTGAAGGAAAAAGAGACAGGTCATCAAAAAGAATGTCGCCTAACGTGACCCCCAGCGCAGCATCGGTGCCGACCAGTTCCTCCACCACGTCGTGGGCAATGTAGTCGATCTCTTTTTGGCTGCTGGGCTGTGGATCACCAAACATAATGGCTTTAAATGTGTCTGGCTCCTTTTGCCGATAAAGAGGAAAGTCGATTGACTTCGGCAGGGGCCCCGTCTGCTCCACGCCTTTGAATTTAAGTTTGGGCGAACCGCCAGGCTTGTGGATGTAATAAAAACGAGGCAGGTTGTCCTTTGAGAGCGGGGTGCGGTAACCGCTGGGCTTGATGACAAAAAGAATCGTGTCGTCGGCAACCGGGAGTGAATATTTTCCATCGGCATCGGTCAGCACAATCTGCACGCCATTGGAGACCTTGATTCCGGAGAGGGGCTTTTCGCCGGTATCCAGCTTTTGGTTATGGTTGGCATCGAGGAAAACGACCCCCCGAGCGAACTCCTGGGCAGGCAAGTAAACAGTGACGCTGTTGAGAGCAAAAGCGACAACAAGCAAGATCCATTGGGGAGTTGAGAGCATTGAAATTCCGGGGTTAATTGTCGTGGATTGGGCTAAAGTAATCCGTGCTAGGTCGCGGGTGGTTCTGTGGGGGAACGGCCGGTTTCGCTTGAAATCAAGACTAGAGCCTCGACCAGTTGGTCTATCATTTCAGGGGTGTGGCTGGAATTCAAGCTGATGCGGAGCAACGATTCGCCTTGAGGCACCGAAGGGGGCCTGATGGCGGGAACAAAAAACCCCTTGGTCAGCAGTCGATCCTGAAAATCGAGGACCTTGCTGTTTTGGCCGAGAATGACGGGGATGATCTGGCTTTCAGAGTGTCCCACGTTGAACCCGTGATGGGTCAGTTGTTGTCGCAAGGCCGTGGCGGCTTCCAGGAGATCTTGACGTTGCTTTTGCATCTGGGAAACCAACTCAAGCGCGGTGACGCTTGCCATGCAGGTTGCGTCCGGTACTGCGGTCGAGAAAATATAGCTCCGCGCGTGGTTGGCAATCCAGTCAATGAGTTGCTGGGTCCCGGCAACGAATCCACCATGGCTTCCACACGCCTTGCTGAGGGTCCCAATGACAACTTGCACATCCTGTTTCACTCCAAAATGTTCACATGTGCCAGTGCCTTGTTCACCAAAGACGCCTGTTGCGTGGGCTTCGTCGACCAGCAGCATGGCACCGTGCTGCTGGGCCAACTGAACGATTTCCGGCAGGCGGGCCAGATCACCGTCCAGGCTAAAAAGCCCATCGGTGACAATGAGTTTTGACCCGCAGCATTCTTCTTGTTCGAGCAACAGCCGGAGAGACTGGATATCATTGTGAGGATAGATCCGGGTTTTGGCTTTTGAAAGGCGACACCCGTCGATGAGACTGGCATGGTTTTTCGCATCGCTGAAAATAACATCCTGGGCCCCGGCGATTGCCGGGATCACGCCAATGTTCGCCGCGAACCCGGAGGAAAAGGTGAGCGCCGCCTCCGTTTGCTCGAATTTTGCCAGGTCACGTTCCAGCCGGGCATGCAGCGTTCCCCTGCCGTGAATCAGGGGGCTTGCGGCACTTCCCCATCCCACGTAGCCCGCGTTGGCTTTGACCGCGTCGACCAGTTTTGGGTTTGCGGAGAGCGAAAGGTAGTCATTGGAACCAAAATCAATCAACTGGTGTCCAGCGATTTGAACTTGACCAGCAACATGCGGACTTTGCCGGATCGAGAGTTGCCGAAATTGCTGTTGGCTCCGGAGAGATCTAGTCCGATTCTCGATCCAGGAGAGGGGGTCTGTGGGCTCAGGTGAAGGCATTTACGGGTGACCATCCTTGGACTTCAGCTTGGCGTCATCTTTCCCGTAATACCCTTTGTATTGCTGAACCGGGTATTTTTTCCGGTTTTTGACCATCTTGGTTTTCATTGCGGAGGCAACATCAATGTTCAGCGCGTTCGCCAGGGCCAAGGCATAACAGAGGACATCCGCAAGTTCCTCGGTCAGGTTTTGGAGTTTTTCCTCGTCCGGTTGTCTGGATTCTTCGAGGGAAATCCATTGAAGATTCTCCATTAATTCGGCGGCTTCGACCGATAACGCCATTGAAAGGTTTTTGGGAGAGTGGAACTGGTGCCAATCGCGTTCGGAGACGAATGCTTCGACCATGTCGCGCAGGCTTTGCACCCGGGTTTGCTGATCGTTGGTTATGTTTGGGTCGGTGTCAGGCACGTGGATTGAGTTTTAGGGGGCGACGGGTTAAAGGGTGCTGAGCCGTGAAGCGTAGGGACCTTTTTGCAACAGGTTAAGACTTGCGGCAATTCTTTGCTTGTCCTGGTCGCGGGAGAGGGTTTCCAGGGCATGAAACACCCGTTCCATTTGGGCTGGTAAAATTTCGCTCAGCAAGGGGTGTCCGAGTCCCATGATACACTTGGCTCGCTGCAGATCTGCAAATTTTGTTGGATCATCTTGCATGGACTGAAAAACTTGGGTCACGGCAGCCTGGGCGGCGTAAACTTCTGCCCAGTCTTTTCGCTGCGCGGCCTCCAGCAAGTGCAGGTACTGGAGCAAGGCAAAAGACATCGGTCCGGAGGTAATGCCACAGCGGATTGGATCATCTTGTAACGCATCGGCCAAGAAAGGATCCCAACCTTGGACAATTTTGAGATGGCGGAGCCGCTGGTCAGAAAGGAACCGCTTGGTGCTTTGTTGGTAGTTTGACTCGGTTACCTTGACCGCGACTAGGTGGTCACCGAATCCCTGTTGGATTTCTGCGACGGCGTCCGGCCGCAGGGCGATTCCGCTGACATCGGGAATGGAGTAGACGCCCAAGGTTAAATCCGCATCCGCAATGCACTGGCAAGCGCTGTGCATATTGTCGGCAACCTGTGAATCCGAAGCATCGCTTCCAAGATTGGTTCCGGGGCGGACAAAGGCCACCTCAAAGCCGGCTTCCACCAAGGTCTCCACATGCTTTTGGTGCCAGCTCGGTCCGTCTTCCGGCCGCAACAGCGCGATCTTGATCGTGTCCCCAAGATTTGCGCCCTGGATTGAGAGAAACCACTGGTTGAGTTCTTCTGCCGTACGGACATGGCCTTGACCGGTCGAAGCCCCGATCAGGACGGCCGCCGCGCCCTGTTGAGCCAGGGTTTCTAAAAACAGGTTGTTGGTCGATGGATCCAATAAGCGACGAGGGAGTGGCCCGGTGGTTGCGTCAAAGCAAGCCACAGTCGCAACGGGGTAATTTTCAAAGGTAATCCGGGGCATGCGGGCTAGTGACCAGGGGACGTTGTTTTTCTAGCTTTAGTTTCACATTACAGCCGGCGGATTCCAACCCGTGGTCCTCTCAACAGGCTGGTTTCGCAGAGGCAAAGTCCAACCAAGTCCTACTAGGCAAACCGGGGTGAACGAGTGCCGATTGTTTCGGGTGAAAAACCTAGGGCGATACCAACCGGTTTTGGGGTGACCTCCGGGCATGGAGAGGCAAGGTCTGTCAAGGCTGTCCGGTGAGCACCGGTCCATATCTTCCAGCCCGCCCAGACGTTACAATGATCGGTTCACTGGATACCGTTTATTATTGAGAAACTGTGCAAACATTGTTTGTTGACAACTCGAACGAGTTAAACAAACTCCTTAACCATCTCGCCTCTACGAAGACGATCGCGTTTGACACGGAATTTGTTTCGGAATCCAGCTACAAGCCGGATCTTTGCCTGATTCAGGTGGCGACCCGCGACATGGTGGGTGTGGTGGATCCGAAGGCAGTTCCTGACCTTACGGATTTCTGGGCCTGTTTAGTGAACCCGGATGTCGAAGTGATCGTTCATGCGGCGCGGGAAGAGTTCAGGTTCTGCAAGCGCGAATCTGGAGCGCGCCCCGGGAATCTTTTTGACGTCCAGGTAGCCGCGGGAATGGTGGGAATCGAGTACCCGGCAGCCTATTCGACCCTGATCCAAAAAATTCTCAAGCAAACGCTGGCCAAGGGAGAAACTCGAACGGATTGGCGAAAACGACCTTTGACTGCCAAGCAAATCGAGTATGCCCAGAAAGATGTCTACTACCTTCACGGCCTGTATGATTGGATGAAGAATCAGCTGGAGGCAGCGGGCCGCATGGACTGGTTTTTGGATGAAATGGCGTCCCAGCAAAACCGCTTCGAAGAAGAGCACTCAGAGTTTGCCTGGACGCGTATCTCGGGCTTGAACTCACTGCGGGGGACTGAACTGTCGGTTGCCAAAGAACTCTTTTACTGGCGGGAAAGAGAGGCAGAGCGCAGGAATTGTCCAGTTCGACGTGTCTTGCGAGATGACTTGATTACTGAGCTCTCCCGCCGAAAATCAGCAGAAATCAGTCGCATCAGGTCGATTCGGGGAATGGAACGGCGCGATATTTCGCAGCACATAGATTCGATCAGCCAGGTGATCAAAGAAGCGATCGACCTTCCCAAGCCTAAAATGCCGCCGGCGCCCAGCCGCCAACAGAATCAACAACTGAATATGATTGGCCAGTTTATGAACGCCGTACTGGCTGGCATCTGTAAACAATGTGATCTTGCCCCAGCCATTGTCGGCAATGCTTCAGATGTGAAAGAGTTTATTGCCTATGAACTGAAACTCACGCAGGCCAGAAAAAAGCCGGGGCTCACGGTCGGCTGGCGGGATGATGTGATTGGCAACCAGTTGCGCGACGTTCTTCACGGAAAATCGTTGATCCGTATCCAGGACCCGCTGGGATCCAATCCCGTGGAATTCCTCAAAGAATAAAACGGATGGTTGGGCCGACTTTCGCGTGAAGCGATAGCCCAGAATTTGGCTTGCAGAACCTAGGGTTCTTAGCGGGTCGTTGTTGTGATCCACTTGGAAATATGGTTTAGAGCCTCGGGGGCAAACGTCTCTTCGATGGTCTGGTATTCACTGATGGCACCGGTTCCGCAGTTTTGAAACAGGTGATTCAGGTTGTCCAGCAGCACGATCTGGTAATTTTCCTTGCCACTTTTTTTAAACGCTGCTTTGATGGCCGGGAAGTTCAGTTCCGGATCGACCTGCCTGTCTTTGCTGCCATTGAGAACCAGGACGGGGCACTTGACCTTGGCCAGTGTTGGTGCCGGCTCATACTTCAAGAAATACTGCATCCACGGCGAAGATAATTGTTGAATTCCGGCCTTGGCCTGGGCAATGATCGCTTTTTTTTCCTTTCCCTGCTCCGGGAAGTTTTTGATCAGCTGGTCGACGGCATCTTCAAGTTGTTGGTCATCGATTGTTTCGTTTGGCTTGGCAAGTTCAACCAGCCGGTTTTGCAGAAATGCTGCAACTTCGATATCACGTTCCTTGACGCCACTCGCCTTGAGCAGCAGCCGCTGCTGGTTCTTGATGATTTTTTCTCCGTTCACTCCCGGCCCGGCGAGCATGATGACAAAGGCAATATCCTTTCGTTGGGAAGCTACTAGGGGACCAATCAACCCGCCTTCGCTGTGTCCACAGAGCCCTATTTGCTTGGGGTCGATGCTACGATGGTCCTTGAGGAAGTCGACGATGGCGCTCACATCCGTCGCAAAATCGGCAGTCGTGGCGGTCCGGTGAACGCCGGTAGATTGCGCTGTTCCCCGGTCGTCAAAACGCAAGACGGCGATTCCATTACGGCTGAGGTGGTCGGCAATGACCCAGAAAGGCTTGTGCCCCATCAGTGTTTCATCACGATCCTGGGCTCCCGAGCCACTGATCAGGATGACACACGGGAATCGTTTTCCCGGTTTGGGGACGGTCAGGGTCGCGGCCAGGGTGAGCTTGGCAGAGTTATTGTCAATGGAAACGTCGTGGCTTTCGTAGGGGAACGGAGCTTGCGGGGTTTGGGGTCGCTTGGGAGGAGGCAACGGTTTTTGCAGGTCCTTCGCGGAAACCCTCTTGAGTTCGAGAGGCAAATCAGCCCCCTGGTTCCAGGTTCCTTTGAGCGATTTTTGGTCCTCGGAAAGTTTTCCCGTGAAGGTACCCCGTACGGCAGGGACACCATAAATGGTATTACCCCCTTTGGTTGCCACGGTTCCGGTAAATCCCCCGGCGCGTTGGCTGGGACTGTCAAACAACAGGGGGTGCTTGGCCTGGCCATCATAGATGCGAAATCGCATCAGCAATTTTTGTCCAGCTGCCTGGATCTCCCCTTCCCAAACCTCCTTGGGACTGTCCACGGGCACCTTGTCGACCACTCTGAATGCCAGGTCAAACTCTTTTTGGCTCTGTTGCCACAGGCCCTGGTAGGCTTTGGATTCTTGGGAGAATTTTCCGTGGTACCGGGCGCGGGTCACTTTTAATTCAAAACTGAGCTTATCCTGGTGGATCGCAAAATCGTCGAGCGGGAATTCCCGCCCCCCTTCATCCAAACTGGTGAGCCTGCCCTTGCCCTCTTTGTCAACATTAATGACGAACCGGAAGACCCGCACCTCTACGTCGAGTGTTCCGTAGAGTGTTTTGTCCTGAGTTAGGGCTGACTCGCCAGGGGCAAAACAGAACAAAACCAACAGGCTGGCAAGCCTGAGCAACTCGGCTCTCAATCGAAAACAGGAGGCAGTCATTGGTTTTCCTCGAGGGCTATTTCAGGGAGCGTTGTTTCAGGGAGCGTTGTTCATGAAACCGGCTATGTCTAATCGGGGGTTAGGCCATGTTGTTGAGCGGCAACACCAACGACAACAAGATGGTCACGAGCAAGCTGACCAGGCTAAGCACAATCAACATCACGGTCCAGGACTTCAGTGCTTCGCCTTCGGTTAATCCGCCCATTTTGGCAAAGATCCAGAAACCACTGTCATTCATCCACGACCCGAACAGGGATCCCGCGCCAATGGCAGTGGCCACGTAAACATAGTTGAACCCAATGTTTTCGTCCTGGAGGATGGCGGACATCATGGAAGAGCCCACGATCATTGCCACGGTGCTGGATCCTTGGGCGATTTTTAAGACCGCAGCAATCAAGAAACCAAGCAACAGGTAGCCCATTCCAGACATCGAGGCATCTGGACCGTTGCCCGAGAAGAGTGTTTTGATGGCTTCACCAATTTCGGCCTGCAACAGCATTTTGCCAAAAGCGCCACCGCCAGCAGTGATCAAGATGATGACCCCCGCGCTCATCAGGGCTTCCTCGGTAGACTTTGCCAGATCCGAAAAAGATTGTTTTCTTTGTTGGGCCAGGGTCCAAAGGGCAATCAGGGTGGACAGCAACAAGGCAAAGTTGGCGTTACCAAAAAAACTGAATACATTGGCAACCTGCCGGGAAGTGGTTTCCCATTGGTGTTTTGCAATCAAGCCAGGATAAGCGGATTCCAGCAGGAGTCGATTCATCCTTTGAGTGTCGGCGGGCTTCATGCGAACCCCGCGCTTGCTGATCAGGGCTTTGGCCGTCGGGTGAATCTTGGTTCCCAGGAAACTGTCTTCATTGTAGAAATCCTTGTCTTTCAGCAATTCGTTCATTGCGGTTCGAATTTTTTCTTCATTCGGCTGGGAATCCGTTAACGTGCTTTCGCCCATTGTTTTATGTTTGACGATCAACTGTGCGACATTCGGGGATTCTGACGCGGAATCTTGTTGAATGACCGCAGCAAAGCTCGCGTCGATCTGAGTGGGTTTGAATTGGGCCGCGTTTTCATTGTCCGCAATCGACGTCATGATCGTTGACAGGGAGATTAAAATCACCGGAATGATGACCGGCGCCAGTGATAGTCCAAGGGAGGGAAGGTCAGTGTCTGGAATCGGCTCCGCTTCGGGACTGCCAGGAAGTTCCCGCATCGGGGTTTGCATGATGCGGTCAGCGATGGCGCCGCAAATCAACCCGGCCATTGCAGCGGGGAAAGCGACTAGGGCACCGATCATCATCATGGTGCCAACGCTCACGCCAAGGTTGGCGGCCATTAACAGTGGCCCTGGCGTGGGTGGAACCAGCGTATGGGTAATGGCGCCCCCAGCGCCGATGGCCATAATGTAGAGCAGGTACTTGACCTTGGTCCTGCGATGTAATGATCTGGCAAGGGGGACCAGTAAGTAAAAGACCGTGTCAAAGAAGACGGGGACGGCCAACACAAACCCGGATCCCAACAGGGAAAACTGGGCCTTGGTCTCTCCAAACAGGCCGACAAAGGCTCGCACGATCCGGTCAGCCGCACCACTGTCCAGCATGCACTTGCCAATGATCGCCGCCAGTGCAATGACAATCCCGATTCCACCGACAGCGTCCCCCAGGGAGTCGGCAACCCGGCTGATTTTGACGTTGATGGCGCCGGGAGCCATGATGCTGACAATAAAGGCCGCCGAGATCAGCGCCAAAAACGCGTTGATTTTCAAGCCAATAATCAGGCCCAGCACAACTGCGATCCCAATTCCTAGGGTTAAAAGTGGGTAGCCAACTTTGCGGAACCACGGCTTTTGATCCTCTTCCACAGGAGGCGGGGTAGAGCTTTGGGCGCTGTCGCTCTTTTCTAGGTTTCCAGGTTCCTTGGGTCCGGAACGCTGGGTTTCGGTTTTTTTTTCGGTTTTTGGGCTGTTGGTTTCTTGGTTTTGCGGGTCGGTTGGTGGTGCAAGATCTGCCGGGGAGCCCAGGGCCATACCGGAAACCGAACCAAGTAAGACCGCAATCAAAACCATTAAAAGGAGATCAAGTTGCCGATTTCGCATTATCGATCCTCAGGGAATCCTTGTGAGTCTATCCAAGTCATCAACCTGTGGAGCATGACACACCCATCTCCCAGATACAAGTCAGTTGTTTAAATCGTTGGGCTTCTGAAAGACCTTGCGATAGCAAAAACCGAGTTATACGATGGATTTTTGCCTGTACCAACCGCGCCTTCCCTGAACAGGGTATTTTAAGAGAATCCATGCGACACGTCATTTCAGCAACCGTCCAGAACGTTCCCGGTGTTTTGGCCCATATTTCAGGCATGTTGGCCTCGCGAGGATACAATATCCATTCCTTGGCGGTAGGTGAAACCGAGGACCCCAATCTTTCGCGAATGACTTTTGTCGTCATGGGCGATGATCGTATTCTCGAACAGGTTGGCAAGCAGCTCGAAAAAATTGTGACAGTCGTCAACGTCAAAAACATCAGTTCATCTGACTATGTTGAACGGGATCTGATGTTGATTAAAGTGTCGGCCCAGCCGGGCCCCCAGCGATCGGAAATCCGGGAGCTGACCGAAATTTTTCGAGGAAGAGTCGTCGATGTAAGTTCGGATAATGTGTTGATCGAGATTTCTGGAAAACAAAAAAAAATCGACGCATTCATCGACGCGGTGCGAAATTATGGAATTGTGGAGCTTGTCCGGACCGGCCGGATTGCGATGACACGTGGGACCGGTTCAGCCAAGGACAACCCGGATGAACCCGCTGCCGAATGACGGCCGGCGACCTGGCAGAAGAGCGGCCCATTTTTCGCTGTTTATGTACACTTTTGAATTAACGAACAGATTTTTGAATTAACGAACAGGAACGACTCAATGGCTGCAACCATTTACTATGACAACGATGCTGATCTTTCATTGCTTAAAGATAAAACGATCGCGATTTTGGGATACGGTAGTCAGGGCCATGCCCAGGCTCAAAACCTGCGGGACAGCGGTTTAAATGTCGTGATCGGCCAGCGAAACGGGAGCGCAAACTATGATCTCGCCGTGGAACATGGCTTTGAGCCGATGTCGCTCGCAGACGCAACGGCTGCGGCGGACTTGGTAAACGTTTTGCTTCCGGATGAAGTGCAAGGCGATATTTACAAATCAGAAATACGGAGCAAGCTGTCTCCGGGTAATGTCCTGATGTGTAGCCATGGATTCAATATTCATTTCGGACAAGTCGAAGCCCCGGCGGGAGTGGATACACTGCTGGTGGCCCCCAAGGGGCCCGGGCATCTGGTGCGCAGTGAATTTGCGGGAGGGGGCGGGGTCCCGTGTTTGATTGCCTTGGGAGATGGGGCGAGCGAGGAGACCAAAAACCTGGGACTCGCTTATGCCAAAGGGATCGGTGGCACGCGGGGAGGTGTGATCCAGACGACCATTGCTGAAGAAACGGAAACAGACTTGTTTGGTGAACAGGTGGTTTTGTGTGGGGGCGTCAGCCAACTGGTTAAGTCGGCATTTGAAGTTCTTGTGGAAGCCGGCTATCAGCCCGAGATGGCATTTTTCGAATGCATGCATGAGTTGAAATTGATCGTGGACCTGTTTTATCAGGGTGGGCTGAACTACATGCGGTACAGTGTTTCCAACACGGCTGAATACGGCGACTACACCCGGGGGCCGCGCATCATTACGGAGGAAACCAAGCAGGAA
>JAZABE010000190.1:0-3394 GCA_036137535.1 Planctomycetota bacterium
CAAACTTTGGAACCGGCCGACGTTTTTGGAACTCAGAATTAATGTTCAATCCTCCGGAAATGATCCGCGCTTCACTTCCAAGGCCCAAGTTGGTCAAAAGCAAGTCGATGCCAATCACCTTAACACCTTCCGCGTTTGCTTTTTTACGCACTTTATTGACTTCAGCATTGAAAGTCGGGTCTTCCGGCTTTCCTCCGTAAACCAGGTACCGGAGATTGGGGTCAATTTCAGCACCCGTCGTCGTTCCATCCTGTTGCAGTTCACCGACAATGATCCCACCTGAGCGAATTAACAGGGCCTTGACTCGCTCTTGATCTGATTTTCCATCTCCGTCCAAATCAAACGCACCCGCCAAGTAATACTTGGTTCGTTGGCCTGGGGTCCAAGTCGAGGTAAAGACAAAATCATCTGGGAGTATGGGATTCGTTTCATCCTTTTCCGTGATGATCGCTTCAGCCGTATGAGGCCCAACAACACGTTGGATCTTGATTTCTCCCTTTTTGGCCGTTTCATTTAATTCCGATGCCTGGGAATCATAAACGGAAAACTTAATCTGCTTCGGTAACGCATCCAAATAACCCAGATTCAACCAAACAATCTTGGACGCAGCATTCACACTAGTAATTCGACCATCAGGTACCTCAAAATCGGTTCGTCTATATTGCTCGATGATATTGGACTGGGAAGCAATCGTATTTTCTTGGACTCCAATCACGCTACGGAGCTGCTTTTCGTCTTCTTGAACTTTTTGGAGTTTTTGCTGAATCGTCACCAAGTTCTGGTTGGTGAGAGTCTTCAAATTTGCAAGCTGGTTATTTAAATCCGCAACGACAGTCCCGAATTTCATTTTTTCCTGTTCTAGCGTCGCCTTCGCTTCCGCGCTTTCTTTTTCAGCCACCTTGGTTTCGTTTTGTGCTTCCATGATTTTCGAATCGGCTTCGGACTTGATTCGGAAAATCTGGTTGTTTTGCTCGGAAATCGTCTTATTCTTTTTGGCAACCGTGGTCATTAAGTGATTCGCCCTTGCTCGCCAAGTTTTGATTTCGGGAGGAGAGTCTTTCATATCGGTGTCATAGTTTGCCTTGACCGCCTTGAGAGGGTCCGCATATTGACTTTTAATGACGGCGTTTCCATCGCCTTGTTTTCCAACATTGTTCACCAGGTTATCCGCTTCTTCGATGGTCGTGTCCGTTCCACCTGCACCCGAATAGGCAAGCACGGCCTGGGTGACCATTTCGGCAACCTTGACATAGTTTGCTTCTTCCCTTGCCTTTTGCTCAGCTTCAGTCGCCTTCTCACTGGCGGTATAAGCGGCGGTCACACCCAAGTAAGTTCCAACACCACCGGCAATTGCCAACATCACAAAAAGAATCAGCAAAATATGTAGCCATTGGTTTTTTTCAGTTACTGCCACTGTGAGCTCCTACTGATTTCCATAAAAGGAAAAAAAGGGAATTGGAAAAATGAAGAAATCTGGATCATTAAGCTGTTTCATCTAACGAACAACCACTGCCAATATCTGGCAAATTAGTTAAGGAAAACCAAAGCAGCTAAATTTCGCCTATTTTCCCAATTTTAAGTTCGACCCAAAACAGTGTCAAACTTCGGCCCAAGTGAAACGAGCTTTGTTTTAGCTGTCGTTGAAACCATGCCGATTTTTCCGGTTAAATGGAGGATTTAGCTCTGCGAACCGGCTGAAGCTCCCCCAAAAACGCCAAATCGATCCAGCGAAGTCGGTTTTGATGGCAAATTGACGGCTAAAAGCGAATTCCAAGATTTCTCGGGCCAAGACGTAAATTGGTGGGAATCGGTCAAAAGTTGCTTGCAAGACTATTCGAATCCCTGTTTCATTAATAGAATAACTGGGGTAAACCTCAACATTTGTCTCATCTTTCTCCGGTCAACACACCGGACTGCTGCAAACGCTTTTTTATGCTAATTGTCGGAATCGTAGGCGGAATCGCTTCCGGAAAAAGTGCTGTTTCAGCAACATTTGAGGAATTTGGTGCATTTGTTTTGGATGCGGATCGCATTGGACACCAAGTTCTCGACTTGGAAATTGTTCGTGATCAAATCCGAGACATCTGGGGCAACTCGGTGTTTCGTTTGGATGGTAAAGTTGACAGAACCCAACTTGGGAAAGTTGTTTTCGATCCAGTCGGTGGCGAAACGGAACTCTCCAAGTTGGAAAACATTTCCCACCCTTTAATTGGGCAAATTCTGGCAAATCAGATACAGGAACTTAAACGCTCAGGCGAGTTCCCAATCGTAGTACTCGATGCACCGGTGATGTTCAAAGCGGGTTGGAACCAATTCTGTGATTTCATCATTTTTGTGGATTCCTGTAAAGAAAACCGGCTCAGGCGTTCAATTCAACGAGGTTGGTCTCAAGCTGAATTTACCCGCCGGGAAACTTCACAGGTTTCAATTGAGTTGAAACAGGCAAAGGCAAATTGGATCATTCGCAACGAAGGGTCCCTAGCAAACTTGAAACAACAGGCCTCCTTAGTTTGGGATCAGCTGCTTCAAACTCCAACTAGATCAAACGAAAAAGACTAACCGGCAACAAGACTTAAAGAACCGCGTTCAACCCCCTAAACACCTCACCCCTAAACACCTCACCCCTAATCCACAAAAGGGATTTATCCAAGACGGAATCCCTTCCAATCCACTCCACAAAAACTTTTCAAAAAACCTTTTCAATTCATCACACCTTTTTAAACAGTGTGGCCAACGGCCACGTAACGCGAGAAAACAATGGGCACAAAAGAATCCAGGTCAACCGGCAGGCCAAGCCGACCCAATCGCGGCAGAAGGCCTAATCGTCCGGATGGAAAACCCAGAACCAAAGTCGACCAACGGCTCGATGAACTTGAAGCAGATAACGACCCTATTTCAATCGCTGAAGAAATCGCCAAAGAATCCAATGACACACAAGTTCAAGAGGTCAAATCTGGTGAACATCTGCCCATCAGCGAATTGCAAAAACTGTCCATCGATGAGCTCACCGTGTTTGCCGAAAAAACAGGTGTTGAAGAAATCATGGGGCTCAAAAAACAAGAATTGATTTTTGAGATCCTCAAACAACAACTAAAAGTTCAAGGGCTGATGAGAGGTGAAGGCACTCTCGAAATCCTTCCTGATGGCTTTGGCTTCCTCCGCAGTCCTGACTATCACTACATGTCATGCCCAGATGACATCTATGTTTCACCAAGCCAAATTCGAAAATTTGGTTTGAAGACCGGTGCCACCATTTCTGGGCAAATCCGTCCGCCCAAAGAAAACGAACGGTATTTCGCCCTTTTGCGAGTTGAAACGATTGACCAACGTGATCCGCAAGAGATGTCCAAGAGAATTGTTTTCGACGATATGACACCACTTCATCCGGACACCA
>JAZABE010000191.1:0-1747 GCA_036137535.1 Planctomycetota bacterium
TCGAATCGACTCCAGAGGTTGGGCAGGACCACGGTCTCAAGGTTGATCAACTTGACGCTTGAATCGATTATCCATTGATTAGCGGCTTCAACTGCCGCGTCAAACGACTCGTAGGTGCCCTCGCCAATCCAGCCCGGTGGTTCCGTCATTTCAGGCACAAAATCTTTAAACCTGAGCATGCATCCTCCCATCCATTCAAACTCAATTACCCGTTTAGTTTTTAAACCGTTCTCTCCATTCCACCAGCTTCTTTTCCAGGTCAACCGAAGTTGAAAGAATTGGATTTTCCTCGTGAGGATCCTGCTTGAGATTAAACCTGTGCTTCCCCGGTTTCACCACACTGTGAATGGTCTTATAGGGACCCAATTTTCCCGGGTAAGTCTTGATCAACTTCTCATGGCCATGAATACACCACTCGTACAACAAGCTTTCCGCCGGATCTTCCAAGTTGGCAATGTCATGTGCGTAAATTTCACCGTAAATAGTCTTGCGATTGATTTTCTGCTTGCCCGTGCAGTGCGGCAACAGGTCAATTCCCTGCAGGTTCCCTGGCACCTCCAGACCGACCGCCTGCAAAACGGTTGGGACCATGTCGATACTGGAAACCAGTGTTTCGTTGTCCATTGCGGGCTTAATCTTGCCAGGCCACCGAACCATCACAGGAGTTCGCACTCCTCCGTCAAATGGAGACTGTTTACTTTTGGGTGCAAAAGACGGCCCCCAACCCTGAGGCAATTTGACGTCGGGCGTCCTCTGAATCCACCCATTGTCGGTCACGTAGAGAATGATCGTATTGTCTGACAGCTTTCTTTTCTCGAGTTCACCGAGCAACTCGCCACAGGTTTCGTCAAACCACTCGCACATCGCATAGTACTTGGCCATCTGGATGTGCTTGGTTTGGGAGCGGTACTTGTCCAATAACCTCCGGGGAGGATTGTGCGGCGTGTGAGGCAAGAAGGGAGCGTACCAGATAAAGAACGGCTTCCCTTTTCGCTGGTCCAGAAATTCGGTAATGGGCTCGAGGCCGTTTCTTCCAATTTTCAGACCTTCGTCGCCGTGACGTCCCCCACGCGCTGGGTCGCCATGAGTCATCCCCTGGGTAAACCCTCCCCGCTTGTGGTTCCCTTCCCACCACTTTCCACACTGAAAACTGACGTAACCCTTACGGGAGAGCAACCGGGGTAGCGTGGGAACCTGATCCACCTTGGAAATCAACGCATTCCGCAATTCCTGGTACTCTGGCTTCCGGCGATACTGTCGGCGATCCGCATCGTCGGGAACGCCAGGGTCGTTTCCGGTCACAAAATGCTGACGCGGATAAAGCCCACTGATCATTGTCATCAGTGAGGGTCGGCATAAGCTGGTTGGGACATAGCCCCGGGTAAAGGTGTAACTTTCGCTCGCAAGCTTGTCGAGGTTAGGTGTCTGGATCACTTTATGCCCCATGAACCCGTAGTCGGTCCAGGTTTGGTCATCAGAGATGATAAAAAGCACATTCGGCAAGTTGCCCGACTTACGGGCGGAGCGTTTCTTGGGAAAAGTTACCGCCGGTTGAGCATTGACCGGCGAACCCTGGACAACGTTCCGCGGTAAGGGCGAGTTCTTTAATGCTTGCTTTCCCCGGCGGTCACCTATTTTTTTTTTTGCGACGATCACCTGAGGGATTTCCCGGGAAACCTTCCCGTCCACGCTGGACTTTAAGAACGCGACCAGATCCAAGATCTCTTCCTTGGTCAGATTGTCGAGC
>JAZABE010000192.1:0-13738 GCA_036137535.1 Planctomycetota bacterium
TTTGAAATTCAATAATTCACAAGTCGACCCACGGGAAACCTCACAAGCTTGCTGAGCCGCGATTAATCCTCCTAGCCCGCCTCGAGCCCCGGTTTTCAGGTGTCCCAGTTGGATTGGCTAACCAGGACAGGCCAAGATCTGTTCCGCCGCAAATTCGGCGTTTTCTCGGGTAATCTGCAAGTGAGTTACGGCACGGACATGCTGGCTACCAAAAGCAAGTGTCCTGATCCCTCTGGATTCCAGTTTTTTTACATAGGTTGCAGCATCCATTGCGGGATCATTGACTCGAAAGATAACAATATTCGTTTCAACCGAAGCCGGCTCCAGTAAAAGTTTTGGAGATTGATTGATGGCATCGGCAATAATCTTTGCATTGTGATGATCATCCGCCAATCGATCGATATTCTGTTCAATCGCATAGAGCACTGCAGCAGCAATGATGCCCGCCTGTCGCATTCCTCCGCCTAGCAGCTTACGATGGCGTCTCGCAACTCGGATCTGCTCCGCGCTTCCGGCAAGTGCCGACCCGATCGGAGCTCCCAGTCCCTTACTAAAACAAACACTGACCGTGTCAAAATGACTGGCCCACTGCTTGGCCGGGATCCCGGAGGCAACAACCGCGTTAAACAGCCTTGCCCCATCAAGGTGGGTTGCTAAACCGTTGCCTCTTGCCCATTCGGTAATTTGGCGCACATTGTCAATCGGCAAAATACTCCCACCACCTCGGTTGTGTGTATTCTCAATACAAATCAGACGAGTGCGAGCCATGTGTTCATTTTCTGGCCGAATCTTGTCCTGGACATCTTCAAGGGTCAACTTGTAGTCCATTGAAGATACGGGTTGAGCAACCACACCTGTCAATTGCGCAAAACCAGCCTGTTCGTAGTTGTAAATATGGCAGCCGGCTTCACAAATCACCTCATCACCTTGACGGCAATGGACTCGAATCGCAATTTGATTGGTCATGGTTCCGGAAGGCATGAAAATCGCAGCCTCCTTCCCCAGCAATTCCGCTATTTTTTTCTCCATCTTGTCCAGGGTGGGATCAACGTCAATAACATCGTCTCCCAGTTCTGCCTTGACCATGGCTTGCTTCATTGCCTCAGAAGGCAACGTCACAGTGTCGCTACGCAGATCAATGGGTATCATTTGAAAGATTCCGTATGTCTCAGGAGGTGACCAAAACAGATAATCGGCGGATCATTTTGAGGTACTATTGGAACCAGTAATTCCGCTGCCGCTTATACAATCGTCCTTCCCTCAACAGACTCATCAAAAAGTATTTGTTTTCCGTTAAAATCAGAAGAGGATCTCTCTCAGTGACCCGAAAATCATAAAACTGGCTTTTTTCAGGGGTATACTTGAATTTATCAGGTGAAATCGTAATAATCTTGAGTCTCGTATTCTCAGGAAATACGGTTCACGCTTTGGTGACAAAAGCGGGTGTAGCTCAGTGGTAGAGCATCACGTTGCCAACGTGATTGTCGAGGGTTCGATCCCCTTCACCCGCTCTTTCAATTTAGGTTGAATCAATTGAATACGGGACACTTTTTAGTGTCCTTTTGGTTTTTTTGGAGATTGTATTACCCAAGGCTTTCTCCGTGGTGCATTCCTTGGAACGATGCATCAAAACATCTAGATCTTGTGTTTTTGACCAATTGCCGGCAATCGAGAAAGTAGTCAATGAGCGACTCTGAAACAGGAAACCCTGAAGACCAACCTCAAACTTCTGAAGGTCAGGAGAAGGATGTTTCTCAAGAAATTCTTGAGAACAGTGAGGACAAAAAGGAACCTCTAAACCTAGAAGTCACGGTCGACACGCGAAGCGCCTGCGAGCGGCACGTTTTGGTTGTCATTTCACGCGATGACATTGAGCGTTATTTTGCCAAACAGTTTGATGAACTTGAGCCCAAAGCAGAGGTGCCCGGATTTCGTCCGGGAAAGGCACCTCGCAAATTGGTTGAAAGCAAATTTCGCCACCAAGTCGCCGATCAGGTCAAGGGAGAATTACTGCTTGACTGCATGTCTCAAGTCAACGAAGAACAGGATTTCTCGGCCATCAGCGAACCTGATTTTGATTTTGGCGCTGTCGAGATTCCCGACGATGGCCCCATGACTTTTGAATTTAACATTGAAGTACGGCCTGAATTCGATCTACCAGAGTGGAAAGGGATGAAGATTGACCGTCCTTTGCGCGAATTCAATGAAGACGACATCAACAAGCAACTCAAAAAGATCCTCGCAAAGTATGCGGACATGGTACCGTTCGATGGCGAAATAGAAATTGACGATTACATTGTTGCTAATTTTGTTTCCTCGAAAGACGGCGAAGAAGTCGCATCGGGACAGGAATTAACCGTTCAAGTCAAGAATTCTTTAAGTTTTCCCGATGCGATTGTTGACGATTTTGACAAAGCCCTGGTTGGCTCGAAGACCGGTGCTAAAAAATCCATCAAGGCAAAAGTCAGCTCGGATTGCGAAAATGAAAAACTTCGTGGTGAAGAAATTGATCTGGACATCGAGATCCTAGACGTTAAACGGCAGGAATTGCCTGAACTCAATACCGAAATGCTCTCGACCCTGGGTGGCTTCGAGGATGAATCCCAAGTTCGGGACGCGATCAAGGGAGAATTGGAACGCCAACTAAACTATCACCAAAATAAAAGTGTTCGCGAGCAAATCACCAACGTTTTGACCGAAAGTGCGGATTGGGAACTCCCTCCCGACCTATTACGCCGCCAGTCGGGGCGTGAAGTCGAGCGTGCCATTTTGGAATTGCGCTCCAGCGGGTTTAGCGAAGCTGAAATCCAAGCCTACGAAAATGATCTTCGCCAAAACAGCATGAGGACAACCGAAAACGCCCTCAAGGAACACTTTATTCTTGAGAGTATCGCCGAGGTCGAAGGCATTGAAGAAAACGAGGAAGACTTCAATCAGGAAATTGCGATGATCGCGATGCAGCAAAACGAGTCACCTCGACGGATCAGAGCCCAATTGGAGAAAAAAGGACAAATGGACTCGCTGCGCAACCAAATCATTGAACGCAAAGTTCTGGATTTAATCAAAGAGCACGCGACCTTCAAGGACATCGATTTTGACTTGGATGAAGAAGCACCTTCCGCAGTTGATTTCTTTGTCGCTGGGGGATCGTCGGCCGAGATTCCAGAAGCTAAATACGATGGTGGGTCGGATCAGCTAGCAGCTGTAGGCAAAAAATAGGGGCACACTCCGCCGGTCCCCCAGCAGTCTATAATCCAAACTGCTGCATCCAAATGCGGCAGTTTTTTTGAAATAACTTTGTTTCCAACCCAAAGTTACCGGCAAGCCACCAAATCAAAATTCGCAACTCCCGTCTTGCGATTTATTTTGGCAAACACGATAGGGCATTGCTTGTTGTTGAATTGAAAACCCTGAAGGCTCTTTTTCCCAAAGCCGCCTTGTGATAACGTTTGAAAACTTGTACCGTTCAAATGTAGATTTACCAGTGTTCGGTCAACTCGAAACACTCAGCGATCGGTCAAGAAAGATGGTGTGAATCCAACGAGCACTAAACGCCCTGCTATTTGTTTTTTGTCCGGTTGTCATGCAAAATTCGGTTAACCCATTTTGGGGAGAAAGCAGGTAACCGATGGAACTCCAATGGTTGTCATTTGAGTTCGACAAACATTTACTTTCTGGAAGTTCTGAGAAGGAAAAAATCCATTGTCTGTGATAGATCCATTGAACGCGATTTCAAATTCCTATTCCTACCAGCAGATGCAGCGCCAAAGACAAATGACTCTTGGTGACTTGCTACTGGAGAATCGGATCGTTTTTTTGCAAGGCGAGATTCACACAGGGAATGCAAATGAGCTGGTTATGAAGCTGTTATATCTTCAAAGCGAAAACCGGAAAAAAGACATCCACTTTTACTTAAATTCACCCGGTGGTGACGTCATTGCCACCTTGGCAATTTACGATGTCATGCAAATCTTGACTTGCCCTGTCGCCACCTATTGTGTCGGGCAAGCAGCGAGCGGAGCTGCAGTTTTGTTGGCCGGGGGCACCAAAGGAAAGCGCTACGCGTTACCCAACTCCCGGGTGATGATTCACCAACCTTATGGCGGAGTTGGGGGACAAGTCAGCGACATTGAAATCCAAGCGTTGGAGATCCTGAGAAACCGTAAATGCCTGAACGAGATACTGGCTAAACACACTGGAAAATCTGCCGAAGATATTGAAAAGGATATTGATCGCGATTTCTTCATGACTGCTGACGAAGCCAGGGATTATGGCGTCGTCGATGACATCACCAAGAAACCAGAAGTCGATGCAGATCAAGAGGACTAATCAACAGCCGTCGCTTAATCGAATCGAAATCGAAATCAATCATTGAACGAAAGAAATCAAAATGCCCTACGTACCCTACGTTGTCGATAATTCCGGTCGGGAAGAGCGAGTCTACGACATTTACAGTCGCCTGCTTAAAGACCGTATTATTTTCCTGGGAACTCAGGTGAATTCGGAAATCGCCAATTCACTGGTTGCACAAATGCTGTTTTTGCAATCGGAAGACCCCAAGGCCGACATCCACCTTTACATCAACTCTCCCGGGGGAAGTGTTGTTGCTGGAATGGCAATTTACGACACCATGCAATTTGTCACTTGCGATATCTCGACCTACTGTATTGGTCATGCAGCATCGATGGGAGCTTTACTCCTGACAGCCGGTGCCGCCGGGAAAAGGCATGCTTTACCGAATGCCAACATTATGATTCACCAGCCGCTGGCGGGCATGCAAGGAACCGCAGAAGAAATTGACATCCATGTCAAGGAACTCCGCAAGACCAAGCACAGGCTGAATGAAGTCTTGATTACGCACACCGGCCAATCGCTGGAAACGATCGAAAAAGACACCGATCGGGATAATTTCATGACAGCAGAAGAGGCCAAAAGCTATAATTTGATCGATAAAGTCGTTGCCCGAATGGATGAAGCTGCTGGCTAAGCTCCGAGGCAACAGTCACCGGGAGCTGGAAATTTTGCACAAAACCCTGGATGATTCGCACTCAATTTCGTGAATCACGCCGGCCACCGTTGAATGATTGGGCCTCGTGCACCCAAACTATGGCCCTGTTAAATTCGCATTATCTCAATTGACTTAAGCTCCCCGAATCGAATATTCTCCTGCGTTGGCCAATTGATGGGGGGAATCAATATGGAAACTATTGCGATGGATCGCGGACTGCACCCAAGGCTGTTGCTCAACAAAGCTCGCATTAAAACCTGTACGTTTGCAGGTCTCTCGATCGTGGCTTTGATTCAGGCCGGATGTTCATTCGGTCCCCAAAGTCCCAATGTCCGCAATGCCCTGGACATGCTTCGCATTGAGAGGGATGCTGCTGAAGACCAGTACTACGATTTAAAAGAAAAGCATGAAAAAGCCCTCTGGAAAATCGAAGATCTGGAATCCAGCTTGAAAGGTATCCAGGAACAAACCATCCAGAAACCAAGTGCAGCAAACGAGACATTTGCAGAGCCCCTGGAATTGCTGGACGCGGCCGGCGACGGCATCACCCAATTTCAATCCCCCCCGCAACCAACCGGAAAAATCCAACCCGCCAGTTTTGTTGAACCGAACCAATCGGAAGTTAACGAAATCCGGATTGACCCTCAGATGACCCGGGGGTTCGATAGTCACGGCAAATCTGGCGACGACGGCATTGTCGTCGCCGTCCAACCGACCGATCAAACCGGTGAGTTTGTTCCCATTGCTGCCCCGATCACCGTTTCATTAATCGATCCCTCGCGAAATGGAATTCGGCAAAGAGTTGGGTTATGGAAATTTACGTCTCAACAAGTCGCCAACAGGTTCGATCGACAAAATTCAGCTTTTGTTTTCCGAATGCCTTGGCAACGAAATGCACCTATCAATTCCAACCTGAAGTTGTTTGTCCGATTTCAAGCCAATGATGGGAAGCGGGAGACCTCAATGGACTTGAACGTAGTTCTCGATGGACAACCTCGAGCACGCTGGACACAAGTCGATGAATCCACTGACTCAAATTCCGCTTCGCCCCGAACCGTTCATTTGACGCCGGCATCACCGAGTACGGGAACCGATGCCACCCAAATTACCCCAGTCCAGCAAGAAGATTCTTCAATCCGAATCGCGCGCCCTATCTGGTCACCAACGCGGTAAACGGCAAACCTCACCTACCGCACTCGTGATTAACGCACTCGGATCTCGCTCGTTCCCACGGCATAGGCCTGTTGGTTTTCAACATAGGCTCGCACTTGAAACTTGCCTTTCAAGTGATGCGGAATATCGATTTCAACCTGAAAGCTGCCTTTATCGATATCAAAGACTTGACGCGAAACCGTTTTCTGATTTGCGGAAAGGTACTCTTTCTGAACCCGATGCAAAAACTGAGGCGTCCACTCAAATTCCTTTCGGTCTTGGGGCTGGAAGGGCAGCTTGGAACGATCGAAACTCAGTTCGACCAGCATGCGTCCTGACTGGGGAGACGCGCCGCGGACAATGATCGAATCACCAGACACCGCTGAACGGGGTGCGGTGATTCCCATGGATTCTGATTTTGGCAATCGCAACAGTGGGTCCCCAAGTAAATTGAATAGTTGGGCATGTTCCAACCTCTCCTGGTCAAGTAAGTCTCGGGTTGGACTAAACACACCGGCCAATGCTTCGATGGCAGTTCGCGTCTGGTCCATTCTTTTTTTCTTTTTTGCCACAAGATTCCGTTTAGAACGCAAGATAAGTTCTCCCAGTGTTTCACAATCGCCATGAAACGCTTCGACAAGCATCTCGTGAGAAAGAATAGACATGGCATAGGGCATTGTGACACGGCTTCCAGCAAACACCGCGACCGGACCCCCGGGTGATTCAAGCATTTCTTCAGCAAGGCAATCATCAATGGCATCCATGGCACCAGTGTAACAAGCAAGCAATACGGCGATCGGCGATCCGTTTTTCGCGTTGAGTTTATGCTTGTCAAAAATATTCAGGATCTTAAAATTGGAAACCGGCGTCTTAACGTGATCCAGACGATGGATATGCCCGTGCCCAAAATAAACCCAGAAAAGCGATCCTTCGTTCAAGCTCTTTAAGGTTTCCTGATGGAAATTACGCGGGTCAGGAAAATAAGGGCTTCTCCAACTCGCGTACGTCATTTTGGTCTCGAATCCATCAGGAATTCCTCGCAAGATCAATTGCTGTGCTGCAGCTTCAATAATGCGATCAGTTAACGTTCCAAATCCCCCAACACCGGCAACCAGATTCATTCGCTGCCTCCAGGGACCAGGGGCGGGTCTATTTTCATAACCAAGAATTTTATCGACTAACAGTCTCAGCTCTTGTGGAGTATCGATCGATAACCGCCCAACGGTAAGATCCGGTACGAGATCATCATCGAGATCTGCAAAGATGTTATCCGTGCAAATAATGGACTCCGAACCATATTTAACATTGACCACAGCCTGAACCGTGCCCCGTGGAACAATTGGCGGGTCATGAATCCCATTGAGTTTCCTAGCAAAACAATCCCCCACAAGAATCAGGTTCTTGATCGCATACTGCTTCTCAAGCTTCCTGATTCTCTGCTGTAGCTCAAAAGCCGTACGGCTAGGTTGGATCATGATGATTCCATGACCCTGAGCCTCTCGGTGTTTAATCCAACGGATCATCTCGGGCTGAAAGACAGCCGGACACACCACGATCGAGTCGATCTGGGATTCCTTAAGCGGGCTCACTTCTTCCGCACATAAACCGTCCCACAGGAACGGCAATAACATCACCAAAGTGAAAGACAAACCGATACGATTCATACTCGGGCAATCAAACGTTGCAAATCATGGGGCTCTTTCATTCTCTCGACACCGAATTCGGTGGAGGTCGATAAAAAATAGCCACGTTTTGAAGGGGATTCTCAAAATTACGGGTTCCCCGAAAAAACAGTCCGGTTAGTCAAAATGCGTACTTTGGGAATCAGCTTCCATCAGAAACAGCTATCACCGGCGCACCCGGGACCACGGTATCAGAGAACCGGAACCGATCGGTTGGTTTAGGGCAAAGAATCTACTCTAACCAGCTCAGGAGGTAGTCCGGGTCGTCCAATTCCATGGCCTGCGGCGTGAGGTTGAGCTTTCTTTCGGTGTCAAACATGACAGCCATTTCCTCCGTGCGATCAACCTCCAGACTGGCCATGATCGTTCCTGGATGCGGCCCATGCGGAATCCCCCCCGGATGCAATGTCAACGATCCCAAATCAACGCCTCGGCGCGAGCCGAATTGCCCGTCCACGTAAAACAAAACTTCGTCTGCCTCAACATTGCTGTGTGCATAAGGAACTTTAATCGCCTGGGGGTGATGATCCAGATGACGGGGCGCAAAAGTACAAATCACAAACCCCTGGCATTCAAATGTCTGCTGAACCGGGGGCGGCAAATGCACTGTCCCGGTTAACGGTTCAAAATCCCATGCATTAAAGGTATACGGGTAGACAAACCCATCCCAGCCAATGACATCAAACGGGTGATGAGGCGTCGTCAACCGAGTGAAACGGCTGCCATCTTTGATCAATGTGTGAGTTGTTTGCTCCACATCAAGGGTCAACATTTTTTCAGGACTGTGAAAATCCCGTTCGTAGAAAGGACTCCCTAGCAATATTTGGCCGTCCCGGTTCAGGTAGCGTTCCGGAACTCGCACTGGGCTCAAACATTCGAGAATCAAGTAATCCTCCTGCTCAATCTCATCGGGTTTCATCAAGTAAGTCGTTGTCCTTGGAATGACAACATAATCTCCCCGGCGATAAGGCAGCACTCCAAAAGAGGTTTCAATAATCCCCGTTCCATTCTGGATAAAAATAACTTCATCCGCTCCACTATTTCGATACAAGGTCGTTTGCTGACTGGCAGGTTTTGCCCGCCAACAGACCAAATCCTCGTTGAACAGCATAGGGATTCGGCCACTGATCGGATCTCCACCCCGGGGAATATTTTGTGAGCGGATATGATGTGGTTGCAAGGGCAAACTCTCAACCGATTCAAGCTCAACGTTTTTCACCCATTCAGCCGCAGAACATCGTGTTGGGGGACGGAGGTGATACAAAACACTGTAAGCACGACTAAACCCCTCTGTCGTGATCACATGTTCGTAAGCCATTCCCTCTTGAAGAAAACTTGTTTCCTTTTCAAGTTCAAACTTGATGTGTCGTTTTGCCGGCAGTTCGCCGAGACTTCGATGGCTAGGCATTTCAATTCCGATAGACTGGAAGCATTAAATAAAGCATGGCAGTTCAGTCGACAGTTGGGGTATCTCTCAGGGGACATTGTCAACTGTTGGATCTATAAAGAACCACGTTTTTCCTGTTCTAGTTCAATCGCTTCAAACAAGGCCTGAAAATTTCCTTCCCCAAATCCAACCGAGTTTCCATGTCGCTGAATGATCTCGTAAAACAGAGTAGGCCGGTCAAAAATGGGCTTGGTGAACAACTGTAAGAGGTAGCCATCCTCACGATCGCGATCCACCAGCACGGACGCCCGTTGGATATCTTCAATGCTTTCCTTGATCTGGCCAACCCTGGCCGGCAACGCCTCATAGTAAGTCTCCGGAACGGCAAGGAAATCAGCACCCTGTGCTCGCAT
This sequence comes from Planctomycetota bacterium, assembly GCA_036137535.1. GTDB lineage: Bacteria > Planctomycetota > Planctomycetia > Pirellulales > Pirellulaceae > JABAAE01. Next base: position 9,643 of record JAZABE010000192.1, read on the forward strand.
CGCCATCACGGTGTCTACAATACTCGGAGTCAATAAGGCAACATGTTGAACCCCTGCCCCGTTGAACTCGTCAAGGAATTCCTGGATTTGCGAGTTGTCACTCGAGGGTTCATTGATCGGAAGCCTGATGTAACCATCAACATCGCCAACCACTTTGCTCATCAAGGCACTTCGACCGGTTTGAATGTCAAAATGAGCCGTTTCATCAAATCCGAAGACCTTGGCGTAATAGTCTACCCAGTGATCCATGTCTTCGACATTCGCCACAATATGATCGATCATCATCAGGTGAATTTCGCCGGACTCAACACCACCGGCTTCATTACAGAATCCCGGTAAAAACATCCTGTCTTTACGGTGAATGAAAGTATGGATCGTGTCGCCATAGGTCTTAACACTTCCCAGTTCAAAATCGTCAGTCGACTCCCCACTGTGATCGAGTTCGGCACCTCGTGAAACCGCTGTGGAAACCGCATGTTCAACATTGTCTACTCGAAAGGCAATATCCTTGACTCCACACCCATGCCGATCAACAAACGCACGAATTTCATTCGCGGTTCTGCAGTCTCCCTCGGCTTCGATGAAAACAAAATTGACTCGGCCTTGTCCACACACCACTGCCTTCTGCCCCTCAAGACCGGTTTGTGGATTACCCACAGCTCGTCGAAACATCCCCAACTGCCGCTCGTGAAAATCGGCCCATTTGTCCACGTCATCAACGTAATACTTCAGGTGATCAATACCTCGAATCCCCAGTGGGTTGCTAATTGATGGAGAAGCCTCAGGTGAAACAAACGACATTGAGATCTCCCAAGAGATGTGTATTAAATTTGAATTAAGGGGCCTTCAAGGCCCGACACTTAGGCAGCCACGCCCATTGGCAGACCCAAGACAAAATGTGCTGTCTAACTGAACCTTTTTCTGCCGAGAAGACAAGTCCCAAAAGATTCAAAAAACCAAATAAAGAGATCCGATTTGCCGTTATCCCTCTCTAAAGAGCTTTTCCTTGCTATTGTTTCTCCTAAATTCTATCGGTAAGATTCTCCGACTGAAGCCATTTGTTATGGGAACGCGCATGCCAACGGCAATCGAATCAGGACTGACCACCACCCGGGCCGCTTTCATTGAACATGCTCAACAGGAAGGTAAGCTCTATATCCACCAACCGTACGAGCTTTACAGCGAGGCAAACCAGCAAACTTGGCAACGACTCTATGCCCACCTCCGGCCTAAATGGGAACAATACGCCAACGATAAATTCATGGAGGGCATCGAAAGCCTGATGTTGAGTCCGGATTCCATTCCGAACTTGGAAGAGGTCAATCGAGTACTTTCCCCTTTAAGTGGATTCAAAGCTAAGGCAGTCTCTGGGTATGTTCCGGCATTTCTCTTTTTCGATTGCTTGAGGACCCGAAACTTTCCCACAACGATCACGATTCGTGGTGGAAAGCAACTCGACTATTTACCCGAACCGGACATTTTCCATGACATTGCCGGGCACGTCCCCCTGCACACCGATCGTAAATTTTCAGATGTTCTCGTTCGTTTTGGAGAAGTTGCTCGATTCGCAGCAAGAAGAGCCCATTCATTGACCCACAACAAAAGTAAAATCACCGAGATTGTGGATAGCAATATTAAGGCAATGGCCCGTTTTTTCTGGTTTACGATTGAATTTGGCTTAATGAAACAAAAACAAGATTTGAAAGTGTATGGAAGTGGACTGTTAAGTTCAGCAGGTGAAATTGAACACTGCATCGAATCGAAAACTGTCCAACGCCACGATATTATCTTGGAATGGGTGATCAATCAGTGTTTTGAGATCGATCATTACCAACCCCTGTTGTTTATCGTTAAATCCTTTGATCACCTGTTTGACCTCGTCGACAAGCTGGAATCATTCTTAAAAGAGGGAAAACTGGATAATGTGGCTCCCGGAGAACCGTTGACCAATGAACAGGATTTGCGGTCTTTTATTGAAGCGGATCTCGAACACTAAAATGAAATGGTTGCGTGAATAATCAACGTGTGGTTTTGGTTACCGGCGGTACTTCTGGGATCGGGCTGGAGACCGTAAAGCTATTTGCTTCTCGTGGGTTCCAAGTCCAAACCTGTGCAAGAAACAGGTTCAATTTCACCCAGGTGACGGATTCAGCCAGCGTTCGCAACATCAGTTGTAGCTACTTTGATATCGGGGAAACCCAAAAACTGAGTCAATGGATTGAACAAATTGGAAAACAATTTGGCAAAATTGACCTTCTCGTTAACAATGCTGCAGCCGTCATTCGAAAACCGCTCCTGGAAATGACCAGCCCAGAAATACAGCATTGCCTAAACGTCAACTTGGCAGCCGTGGTCGAGTCTAGTAAATCGGCACTGCCCTTTTTTGACAGTCAGGCTGGAGCAATGATCATCAACCTTTCGTCAATGGCGGCCATTGATCCTTTTGCAGGGTTTAGCGTCTACGGTGCTTGCAAGGCTTTTATCGAACTGTTCACCAAGTCCCTTGCGGGCGAAATTGCAAATAGAAATGTGCGGTGCTACTCAATCAGAGCCGGGACCGTTGCAACTCCTCTGTTACGCCGGGTTCTACCAAGTATTCCCGACTCCGACTGTCTACCAGCATCCACGATTGCACGCCTTATCTTGGAACTTCATGAAAAACCCACGGCCTATCCATCCGGTGATGCCATCGAGATCACCCGGGAGAACTCCGATTCCATTTTTCACAAGATGCGTTACGATTGACCGCTAATGTTCGCTGGGTTTTTCTTGAGATTCTCATTGGGTTCCAACGTCCGTTAGGCAGACTCGCGTCCCCGGATTCATTTATTGACCCTCGAACCCGTCTGAATTAACTTGTAATCAAGTTGTTCGGCTATGTAGAATCCACCTAAATCCACGGCAGTCGAAGTCTTTTACTTCCTAGTCAACATGCCTTTTCGTTCTCTGCCACTCGATCCGGTGCTGAAATTTCTCTTTTTAGTTTGCGCAATTGTTCCGCTGCATTCCGGCTTCGAAAAACTTGCTGCGCAAACCCAGCAACCGAGTATCCGGGGAATCAGCAATTCACTTGGGTTTCGTGAACATCGGGCAGGCCTTTGGTCCTACCTGAATCCCGAAATTCAGAATCCAACAGGATCAGAAGCTCAGCTGGAAGTCGTTCTCTTTTTTGCTGGGGCTCAAAACCAGAAATTTGCTAAACGCGTTACCGTTCCCCCTCGAAGCATTCTGCGAACCAGTGTTCCCGTGCTGATTCCTGAAACCGCCAGCCGGGGCATCGACGTCCAGGTCCACCTTTATGATGTTTCCGGAAACAAACCGGTTCTCCTGCTGAAAGAACTCAAACAGTTTCAAAAAGGAAAACGGTTTCAAGAACAAAAACGGTCCTATGACACTGCAATTTCAATCCGGGATAGCTCCTTCGGTGAATCAGGTTCCAAATACCGAGCTACAGCGATGTTTCAACCGGCCCTCAGGGCAAGGCAAAAAGACCAGGACGACGCCGCCGAGTTAGTTTCTGCAGCCCGCATCTATTTTAACCACAATGGTCGTATTGGAACCTCGACGACAATGTATCTCCCCACAAGTGCCAGAGCTTTTGAGTCAGTCGATCAAATTGTTTTGCACAATGACCATTTACTCAATGATTCCGGTGGTCTCGAGTCAGTTCGGCGCTGGGTCGCTCGGGGCGGGAACCTGTGGATCATGCTGGACCTGGTCTCCGAGGAAACCGTACAACGCATCCTGGGTGATTCCATTCCCTTTCAAATGATTGATCGGACCAGTCTAAATACAATCCAAATCCTCGAAGCCGATCCAAATTCCCAAGCAGCCATCCCCAAACCTAGAAATTTCGAAGACCCAATCGAATTCGTCCGGGTCATTCTCAACAAGGGCAATTTACTCCAGACCCATGACGGGTGGCCCGCCGCCTTCTCGATGAAATTCAATCAGGGCACGGTCTTCTTCACGACCATTGGTTCGCGTGCCTGGATGCGGGATCGCAATCCCAGGTTGGATCCCCCGATTAAAAACCGACTGGGGGTCACCCAGTTCACAGTCACCGACCCAATGGAACAACTGGGCTACAAGATGT
>JAZABE010000193.1:0-1410 GCA_036137535.1 Planctomycetota bacterium
CTGCTGGGGGACCCGGTGGAACGACTCCTGGCGCAAGTCAAAGAAGCTGCCAAAGCCGGCCTCAACGGCGGAATGCTGTTTGAAGAATTAGGCTTCACATACATTGGCCCAATTGACGGCCATAACATCGCCGTGTTGAAAAAGTATTTCAAGATGGTGCGTGATACCCAAGGACCGGTCCTCTTACACGTCATCACCAGCAAAGGTCACGGGTTCGAACCCGCGGCGAGTGATCCCGTCTATTTCCATACGCCACCCGCTTTTGAAACCGACGATGAGAAACAGGTCATCCCCAAGCCAACTTCCGGTGGTAAAGCGTTCACCAACCACGCGAGTGACGCCATTCAATATCAAATGGAAAAGGATAAAAACGTTGTGGTCTTAACGGCTGCCATGTGCCAAGGAAATAAACTTGAACCAATCCGGGAAAACTTCCCGGATCGGTTCTTTGATACCGGGATCTGCGAATCACACACAGTCGCATTTGCTGCCGGTCAGTGCAAAGCCGGCTTGCGACCCATCGTCGATATTTACAGTACCTTTTTGCAGCGAAGTTATGATCAAATCTTCCAGGAAGTCTGCTTGCAAAACTTACCGGTTACTTTCATGTTAGACCGCTCGGGTTTGACAGCAGCTGACGGTCCAACACACCACGGAACCTTTGACATTGGCTACATGCGAATCTTCCCGAACATGGTCGTCATGGCACCCGGTGATGCCAATGACCTGGGCGGTATGCTCGACTTTGCCTTGTCCCATGACCAACCCTGTTCGATTCGCTACCCTAAAGACACGGCACCCAATCTCAAGCGAACACTTCAACCGGTCGAACTCGGCAAAGCTGAAATCTTGTCCACCGGTGCGGATGGAACCATTGTTTCGTTTGGTGCCCAACTAGAATCCTGCCTAGCAGCCGCAGAATCCTTAAGTGCAGAAGGGCTAAATATTGGCGTGATCAATGCCCGTTTTTGTAAGCCTCTCGATGTGGAAACCTTGACACAGGTCCTCAACGAGTCTCCGTTTGTAATCTCGGTTGAAGAGGGCATGTTAATGGGCGGATTTGGCAGTGCCTTGCTCGAGATGGCTAATGAGCACCACCTCGAAACTCGTCATATTCGCCGGCTCGGCATCCCAGATGTTTTTGTCGAACACGGGAACCGGGAAGAACTCTTGGACCAGATTGATCTCTCCAAGCAAGGAATACGCCGAGCTTGCAAGGAAATGGCCCAGGGGCAAGTGGACAACGCGACCCCCCGGATCGACAGTAGTGGTATTACCTCGATGTAATCGGTGCCCTATTCATCGAGTCGCAGGCAACCCATCGCCCGATCCATTGGGGGATGGAGACTCACCCCTGCGTGGGGTAGTAATCCAAAGCAGCTCTTAATTGGTGTTAAAGAACTAATTGCT
>JAZABE010000194.1:0-22653 GCA_036137535.1 Planctomycetota bacterium
GGCACATTGATTTTTGCCTAAATTTTTCCCTTGATTTGAATGGGGATCTCAATCGACGCAGCTTGCGTCAATTCTTCGCGGTATTCCGGCCATGGTTCATAAGCCAAAGATTCACGGTGACCCAAAGCCTGCCAAAGCTCCTCCGCGATATGAGGGGCGTAAGGCGAAATCAACAGGACAAACTGCTCCATTACTGATTTTGGCCGAATCGATTCTCGCGTAAAAAAATTAACAAATTCCATCATGCGAGCAATGGCTGTGTTAAACCCGAGGGTTTCCGTATCGCCACTAATAGCCTTGATGGTCTTGTGCAGAATGCGCAACTGCTCATCAGTCGGCTCAACCTCTTGGATAGCAGTATTCAGCTCAACAACATCGGCATGTTCATCGATGATCATCCGCCAAAGCCGCCCTAGAAAATTTCGCACACCGCCAACACTATCCATGTTCCACGGTTTCGTCTGCTCTAACGGCCCCATAAACATTTCATAAAGCCGCAAGGTATCCGCCCCGTAATCCGCAACAATTGAATCAGGGTTGATCACATTCCCTCGAGCCTTGGACATTTTTTCTGCGGTAGGCTTAACCGAAACGCCGGGATCCGACTTTAACACAAAATGCCCGCCAGCTTTTTCTATGTCTTCTCTAGAAAACGGGATGGCTTCATAGGTTTCCTCGGTCACGGTGTCCGAAGCAAAAGTCTGGTTGCCAATGGCTTTGAGTTTGATTCGCTCTGCAGGGACCCAGCTTCCCGTGCTGTCTTTCGCTCCAAAATACTCATACTCGCCCAGAATCATTCCCTGGTTAATCAGTCGACCAAACGGCTCCGGTGTCGTAACATGCCCACGGTCATAAAGAACCTTGTGCCAAAATCGAGCGTAAAGTAAATGCAAAACAGCATGCTCTGCACCACCAACGTAAAGGTCCACTGGCATCCAGGATTTTTCCTTGTCTGGATCAATAAACTGCCTGTCGTTGTTGGGATCGATGAACCGCAGGTAATACCAGCACGAACCCGCCCATTGCGGCATCGTGTTGGTTTCTCGCTTGTATTTTTTCCCATCAATGGTCGTAAACAACCAATCAGCATCAGCTTTTGCCAGTGGTGGTTCGGGACGACCATGGGGCTTGTAATCTTCCAGAGGTGGAAGATCAACCGGCAAATCTTCAACATCAACCGGACGCATCAAACCGTTCGGTTGGTCATTTTCATCCAACTCATGCAATATCGGAAATGGTTCTCCCCAAAATCGCTGCCGACTGAACAACCAATCCCTGAGTTTATAATTAACGGCTTCCTTCCCGCAGCCGCTAGCATTGAGGTCGGCGATGATTCTGTTTTGGCATTCACCGGTTGAGAGCCCATCGTAGGGTCCACTGTTGATGACAACTCCCGATTTGGCAAAACACTGTTCGCCGGCGAGCACTTTGTCTCGATCAACTGAACTGTCGTGTGCATCAACCGGGTCAACTACAGGGCTAATCTCGATTTGATATTTCGTGGCAAACTCGAAATCACGCTGGTCGTGCGCGGGCACAGCCATAATGGCACCGGTCCCATAACTGATCAAAACATAATCTGCGATCCAGATAGGGACCCTCGCTCCGTTAATGGGGTTGATCGCAAAAGAACCTGTAAACACACCTGTTTTTTCTTTTTTGTCATCCTGGCGGTCTCGGTCACTTTTGGCGGCAGCCAATGCGCAATAACGTTCAACCTCTGGTCTTTGTTGCACACTGGTGAGCTTGTCAACGAATGGGTGCTCGGGCGCAATCACCATGTAAGTTGCACCAAACAGGGTATCGGGACGTGTTGTATAAACGCGCAGCACGTCAGCACCCGGCTTTCGTGGAAACTTCTCAGCCGCAGAACCACGGGAACTCTTCCAGCGATCGTAACCAGAATCCCCCTCGACAAAAAAATCAACCTCGGCACCGGTACTCCGCCCAATCCAATCTGATTGCAGCTTTTTGATCCCTTCAGGCCAGTTCACCAGTTGCAAGTCCTGCTCAAGCCGTTCGGCATAGTCGGTAATTCGCAGCATCCATTGGCGTAATGGCATCCGTTGTACGGAGTGACCCCCTCGTTCACTCTTCCCATCAATCACTTCTTCATTCGCCAAAACCGTCCCCAGTTTTGGACACCAGTTGACCAGTGCATCGTCCAGATAGGCCAAACGAAACTCGTCTTGGTACTTACGTACCGCAATGTCGCCTTGGGCTGTCACGAATTCCGGAACCGGAAGTTCACTTATTGGCCTTCCCTGTTGGCTTGCGTGATCAAACCAAGTGTCATGCAATACCAAAAAAATCCACTGCGTCCATTTAAAATAGGAAACATCGGTGGTGGCAATCTCTCGATCCCAATCGTAACTAAAACCCAGCATCTGGAGCTGACGCCGAAAGGTGGCAATGTTTTTTTCTGTCGATTCCCGTGGTGGCGTGTTTGTTTTGATCGCATGTTCTTCGGCCGGCAACCCAAAAGCATCAAAACCCATGGGGTGAAGAACGGATTTGCCTCGCATCCGCCAATATCGGCAGAAGATATCAGTCGCCGTGTAACCCTCGGGATGGCCAACATGCAGCCCATTTCCACTGGGATAGGGAAACATATCCAACACATACAGTTTATCTTTTCCGGGCAATTCTGGAGCCCGGAAAGTCTTATTTTCCTCCCAGAACGCCTGCCACTTGGCTTCGATTGTGGTGGGGTGGTATCGAGGCATATTTCCCTTGATTCTTGAATGATCTTTTGAATGCCTATAATAACGGATCTTGCCATTTTGAAACACGGCCGTAGCCAGCAGCAGCTAGGTTGATTCAGAAGTGATGATTGCACTGTCTAGAACCCACCAGTATTTCGAATGAAATTGAGATTTTGTCCGTAGTTTGGCAGAAGACGACGTGATAAATTGGAAATCGGCCTAGATCGTGCCAAATCTTGAGCAAGTACAAACCGGAATTTCATTATGTTGATCCGTCGACGACGGCGATTAAAACTGAACGAAGCCCAAAGGGGGCAGATGCGTCGCGCCTGTGCTTTCAACGCTGAATTAATGGATGTGGTTCGTCCCCATGTCAAAGCGGGCATAACAACCGGTGAACTCGATCAAATCATTCACGACCACACGGTCGATCATGGCCACGTGCCAGCCTGTCTTAACTATCCAGGTGAGTATTCTCCTTTTCCGAAAAGTTGTTGCACCAGTATCAACGAAGTCATCTGTCACGGCATCCCTGGAGATTGCACTCTCAAGGACGGTGACATCGTGAATATTGACCTGACTACCATTGTTGACGGTTGGCATGGCGATCAAAGTGAAACCTTCACCATTGGACAAGTTAACCAAGAAGCTCGGGATGTGACGCAGTGTGCCTTCGATTGCTTGTATTTAGCAATCGAAGCGATCCAACCCGGTTCAACTATTTCAGAGATCGGAATCGCCATCGTAGCTGAAGCTAAAAAGTACGGCTTTGGTGTGGTTGAAAAATACGTTGGCCACGGAATTGGACAAAAATTCCATCAACTCCCAAACATCCCGCATGTGCCCAATCGGGAATCTAAAAGGCAATACCTAGAGCCCGGCACCTGTTTTACGATCGAACCAATGATCAATGTCGGCACACCCAATTCGGTACTCGACAAAAACGATGGTTGGACCGTTCGAACCGCAGACCAAAAACTCTCGGCACAATTTGAACACACGATCTTAATGACTGAATCCGGTCCTGAAATCATGACTTTGACCCAAGATGGCCCTAGACCAGGACACGTGTTCTAACCGACCGGAATTCAAGAATTTCGTACGGCATTTGGAAGAGCATCTACCAAGAAACCAGTTGCCAAAACAGGCAGGTTTAAAATAAAAGAGGCCGAGCATTTTGCCCGGCCTTGTTTTGCATCCGCTTGGATCCAATCGAAGGATTACTCAAATAATTTCGTGTCGTCCTTGTATTCTTTTATGGATTTCTTTCGAACCTTTAAAGCATCCGCTCGCTTCGCTGCTACCTTGCAAACTTGTTGGGCAAAAATAATTTGCTCAAGGGTAAAATATTTTTCAGAATAGCCACCAAACGAAGAAACCACTTTGTCTTTCGAAGCAAGCTCTCGCCAAGAAAGACCACTTTCTAAATGCCAGATGCTGGCTTGCACAACGTCCCGATGAACCTCACCTTCGGCCATCATTTTCAGAACTTCCGCACTAACTTCGTTTTTGGCAAAGGTTTCAATTGGTTTGATTTCATATTTCACCCGCGAAGTAGGATCTTTTTTATCGTGCTCAAGACAGACGATCGCGATTTGAACCCTTCCAGTTTTGCCAGCTGGGATATTAAACAGTCCGCCGCCCATGCCGCCGCCGCCCATCATGCCGCCGCCGCCGCCCATGCCGCCACGACCACCGCCGCCCATCATGCCGCCGCCGCCGCCCATGCCGCCGCCAAAGCCTTGGTTACCGCCACCCAGGCCGCCGCCCATGCCGCCACGACCACCCATGCCGCCGCCGCCAAAGCCACCGCCGCCCATGCCACCGCCGGGTCCACCGATACCTTGAGCCAAAACAGGAACACCTGCAAATGCAGCAGGAAATTTGATCGAGAGAGGTTTCTTGCTTTTGTTGATGACCTTGATGTTGGCCTTTTCAACATTTGGTGCAATTAACTGCACTTCAATTTGCTTGTTCTTGATTGCGTCAAACACATCAACAATGTCCACTCCTGGAATTGGAGTTTTCGTCCTAGTGATTCGCTTTAAAGTCACAGGTTTTTTATCGTCAGCCTTTTGATCGTCGGCAAACGCAGGACCTGTGGCAAGAACCGCCAACAGTAAGGCAGCAAAGCTACTGCAAAACAAACGGGTAAAGTTCATTACTTCTCCTCTAATTTCCGGCGAATACCGCCTAGTAGCCCCATGGAACGAATCTTGGCTGACCATCGTTTCACACGTGAATTGTATGATAATTTTGCAAGTTGTTCTTCTCAGAATAATCGGGTATTCCTACAATTCCAACAAATTTTTCCAATGAACTGTCCGATGTTTCGCTGAAAAAACCGCTATTTTCGGTAATTGTGGTGCATTCCTCCTAAAATTGGATGTCACCGGCCGACTTTTGGTTGCTGACCGCACGTCGCTGTCGTGTTTCAGCCGCTAATCCCCTGCCCCTGTGGGCAGAGCTACTCCGCCTAATAAAAAACGCCTGGAGATCCAGGCGTTGGGTTTGATTCTAAGTCTTCACTACCAATTCAAGCCGATGGATTAAAGCCAGTTCATTAAACAGAACCGCACGACAAACCCAGCTGCCACGACACTGACGATGCTCATGAGCTTAATCAAGATATTCAAACTCGGTCCGCTGGTATCTTTGAATGGATCGCCAACAGTATCACCCACAACGGCGGCCTTATGGGCTTCTGACCCTTTGCCATGCTGTTGACCATCTTTCTCGAGGTGCCCTGCTTCAATGTATTTTTTCGCATTGTCCCAAGCACCCCCTGAGTTCGCCATAAAGATGGCGACACAAAATCCACAAGTCAATGTCCCGACTAACAGTCCGATCACGCCTCCAACCCCTAACAGCATTCCAACCACTACGGGTGTGATTAATCCCAATAAGGACGGAAGCAACATTTCCCTTTGGGCAGCCTTGGTACTGATAGCGACCGGCGTTGAATAATCCGGTTTTTCACTCCCATCCATGATGCCCGGCTTTTCTCTGAATTGTCGCCGAACCTCCTCGACCATTCCCTGAGCTGCGCGGCCGACAGCCTGCATGGTCATGGCACAAAAGACAAAGGTCGCCATGCACCCTAAAAAGATTCCAACCAGGACCATCGGGTTGAGAAGCGACGCGTTGTAATATTGCGCAAAATCAGGGAGGGTAGCCCGGGAAATGGCGATTAACTTGGATCCCGTCTCCGACAGAACGGGCACCTGGGTTTTTGTCGTTTTACCATCTGAACCCTGTTCTTCTACCTCTTTCATCGAGATGATCTCGGTATCGATTTTGGAAGGTGCCGTTGGAATCGCCGGCAACTTTTTCCATTCGGCAACCGTCGGTTTCTCTAACGAACGAAGAGATTCGGGCATGATCAAGTAACCCTGGCTGGTCACGTCATCGCTATTCCCAGCATTCTTGACGTGAACTACAAACCCGGCTGAGACTTTATAGAAGCCGTCACCCGTGCTTTCGGCAACGACTTTTTGTTCAACACTACTAGTCCATCGTTCATAGCCCACACGAACCTGCTCGACATACGCTGCCAATAAGGCCAGGGCTGTTAGTGCCGCCGAGCCAATCGCAAATCCTTTTCCAGTTGCGGCCGTTGTATTTCCAAGACTGTCCAACGCATCCGTTCGCTCTCGAACCAAAGGCTCCAATCCCGACATTTCGGCGTTGCCACCTGCATTATCGGCAATCGGCCCATACGCGTCTGTCGCCAATGTAATTCCCAGTGTGCTCAACATTCCGACCGCGGCAATACCGACTCCATACAAACCCAACGAAAACGCCTCGGTATCAGCAAAATTCCAATCATTTGCAAAACCGAATGCTGAAATGGTTCCAGCACAGATAATGAGGATCGGAGCCCAAACACTTTTCATCCCATCAGCAATACCGCCGATAATCACAGTCGCTGGTCCTGTGATGGCTTGACCGGCAAGATTTTGTGTGGGTGTAAATTCATCGCTGGTCGCATATTCCGTCCATTTACCAATTAACCACCCCGCAGCAAGGCCGACACAGATGCTAATTCCAACACCAATTTTTTCGAGCAATAAAAAGGAAAGCAACAAGGCCAATAGAACCACACCGACCGTCGCTGTATTGATTCCAAAACCAATCACTCCCAGCAGCGATTTCTGACTGGCATCTTCTCCAGCCTGAACCAGATAAATACCGACGATAGAAATGATCGTTCCAAAAGAAGCCACCAACATCGGCAGAAAGACCGCTTCGACAACACCAAAATCATTAGTCGCGGCAGCGGCGACCCCCAGAGCGGCTGTTGCCAAAATCGATCCACAATAACTTTCATAAAGGTCTGCTCCCATACCCGCAACATCTCCAACATTATCGCCGACGTTATCCGCGATAGTCGCTGGGTTGCGTGGATCATCTTCCGGGATATTTTTCTCAACCTTGCCAACAAGGTCCGCACCGACATCAGCAGCCTTGGTAAAGATTCCCCCGCCAACCCGAGCAAACAACGCCTGGCTGGAAGCGCCCATCAATGAACACAACATCGTGTTGATGATGGTGCCCGTATTGTTAAGAATATCTGAATAGAAAAACTTTAAAATCATGTACCAAATAGCCATGTCCAGCATCCCCAAACCGACCACGGTTAATCCCATCACTGCACCACTTCTAAAGGCAACCTGCAGTCCCTCATTTAAAGAATGCTGTGCCCCCGCAGCGGTGCGGCTACTTGCCTGAGTGGCGGTTCTCATACCAATGAACCCGGCCAATCCCGACCAGAAACCACCCGTCAAAAACGCCAGGAACACAAGTTTTTCTTGCACGCCAGATTGACCCGCCAAAAACAAGAGAAAGGAAACCACCAGCATGAACACGCCCACCACTTTATATTGTTGCGTAAGGTAGGCAGCAGCGCCTTCCCGGACGTGACCGGCAATCTCGATCATTTTTTCTGATCCCTCGTCAGCTTCTCGCATGCCTTGATAGAACATCCTTGCTTGCCCCAAGGCAGCTATGGCACCTAGTAACAGCAGTCCCCAACACATCAGCTCATTTGTTCCGAACATCGATTTTGCTGCAACTTCACTTCCCGAATCACTATTTTGCCCGGAAGCGGCTCCGCCCAAAAGAATGACCGCACAAAACAGGACGGTGAAGATCATTAAGCCGGTCTGCAATAGATTTTGCCGGCGACTTTTTATCCCAAGTCGTTGAACCATTTTTCGTTAACCTTGTAACTATCAATCGGTAATGTGTGCAAGCTTAGCGAACGCAACGGCACAGAAACCAGCCGTTTTAAATCGCAAGAAAAAGGCAAGTCTCCCAATCGGAAATCACCATTCTCTAACGTCACCAGAACCTTCATTAGACCTGCAAGTAACAAACAAACGGGAGTTTATCCCGATTTTTAACTGTCTTCAAGCCGATATGACAATTCGACACACCGGTGTTGAGAATTAGTATTGTTGACAGGTCTATAAAAAAAAAATAGCTCAATTTTGGAACAAATCAGAACGGCGTCAAGTTGGGCAGTTTCACCCGGCGATACTAAGACTTGGACCGCTATACCCTACGGCAGGCAGGGCAGCTATGAGTCTTCAGTAAGAAACGGGTGAAAAAATCGTCAACAGCTATTGCCACCCCACAAAAACCCCGTTCCCCAAGGAACAGTTACCAACAAGCCATGAGTCAACTTCACCCAGGCAAAACTCACCTTCTCGATTTTGATAGCGATCACCTCGGTGAAACCATTTCCGAGAATGCCCAGAAGTCATTCCGGAAATCCCAAATCCGAAAGTGGGTTTTTGAAGATCGCGCTCAGTCCTTTGCCGACATGCTCAATGTGCCGGCGAGTTTTAGGGAAATCCTAGCCAGTCGCTATGAAATCTGGACTTCAACACTGGAAAAACACACCAAATCGACAGATGGGACCGAAAAATTATTACTCAAGTGGCCTGACGGGGGCTTAGTCGAATGTGTGCTACTACGAGATGGTATCAGACGATCGATTTGTGTCAGCAGTCAAGTTGGCTGTGCCATGGGATGTGTGTTCTGTGCCAGCGGACTGGACGGAGTTGATCGAAATTTGACATCGGGGGAAATACTGGAGCAGATGCTGCGGTTACAGCATTTACTGCCCAACACCGAAAGAATCAGCCACATCGTGATGATGGGGATGGGTGAACCGCTGGCAAATCTGAAAAATGTACTGTCCTGCCTTTCCCAGGCCTCTGCCCGGGACGGCTTGGGCATCAGCCCTCGCAGAATCACCATTTCCACTGTTGGAATCCCGGAATCGATCAACCAACTCTCTCGACTTGAGACCCGCTACAACTTGGCAGTCTCTTTGCATGCACCCAATGACACCTTGCGAAACCAGCTTGTTCCTGTGAACCAAAATATTGGCATTCGGAAAATATTGGCCGCCGCCGACCAATATTTCCAAATATCTGGCCGACGACTAACCCTAGAATATGTTCTGTTAGCGGGCATCAACGACAAAGCCGAGCACGCAAATGAATTGGCAAAACTTCTTGCCACCCGAGCAGTTTTGTTGAATGTAATTCCCTATAATCCGGTAGCGGGGCTCCCCTACAAAACACCTTCGACCAACACAATCACCACGTTTCGCAAGATTCTCGAAAACGCTGGAGTTACGATTCAATTTCGCCAAAAGAAAGGTGACAAAATCAATGCCGCTTGCGGCCAATTGCGGAAAATGTCGATGCAACCCAAAATCTCTATCTCCAATCCCAAACCCTAAAACAATCGGTCTCTCCGCCCAAAACCTCCTCTCCACCAAAAACACGGTCGATTGACCAATCATTTTGATTTACCAAAAGAACAGAAAAGGAGAACGATTTGCCAATTCTGGGTGCACACATGTCGATTGCCGGCGGATACTACAAATCCGTTGGCTTGGCTAAAGAGGCCGGCTGTGATTGCGTACAGCTGTTTACCAAGAACAACAATCAATGGAAAGCCAAGCCGATTACCGAAGACGAAGCAACTAAATTTCAGCAAGCGCTGTTAGAGCATAAAATCCAGCATCCCATTGCCCATGCTTCCTACCTGATCAATCTGGCAAGTCCCAATGAGGAACTCCGTGCAAAGTCAATCGAAGCGTTTACGGTTGAACTGCAACGGGCAGATCTGCTTGGAATCCCGTTTGTCGTTTTGCATCCCGGCTCTTACACCACCAGCGATGAAACAACGGGATTAAACACGATTGCCCGTTCGCTGAATACAATTCATCAAAAATTGCCCACGGCAAACGCAATTTGTCTTTTGGAGAACACGGCAGGTCAAGGATCCAACCTAGGAAATGATTTTTTACATTTAAAAACCATTATTGATCAATTGGACGATCCCCAGCGGATTGGCGTTTGCTTCGATACTTGCCATGCTTTTGCCGCGGGTTACGCAATGGAAACCCGGGAAAATTACGAAGCGACAGTTTCGGCCATTGAATCCAGTTTTGGACTGGCCCGTCTCAAAGCCTTTCATCTCAACGATAGCAAGAAGCCCTTTGGATCGCGCAAAGATCGGCACGAAGCCATTGGAAAGGGCGAAATGGGGTTGGAACCTTTTCGGCATCTGATGAATGATCCTCGTGTTAGCCATATTCCGATGTATCTGGAAACCCCAAAGGAATCTTCTAATGGCACCCAGTGGGACCGGGAAAACCTCGCAACCTTGAGATCATTGGTCGAATCGTGATCAAACTTCACTCTGAGGTTTTTCAGTGAGCATCACATGAAAAAAATCGTGATCGTTGGGACTGCATGCCGCGAGCCACTGACAAGCAGAATCAGGAGCGGACTAATTTTTTGCTTTTCCAAGTCAGAACAGGTTTATGGGTCCGTACTTTAGAGCCCCTAGCAAAACTGGTAAATTGTCTAGTTTAAAATCCGATTTTTATTGAACTTCGATCCCACCGATGCTGACTGAGGAAAATTAATGGCGACCAACGAACCACTCAATCGAAAACTACGCATGGCATTGGCCGGAGGAGGTCAGGGCTCTTTTATTGGGCGAGTGCACGCCACAGCAGCTGTGCTGGACAACCGGGCCGCTTTGGTCGCTGGCGCGCTTTCATCAAATCCAGAACGTGCCAAGGCCTCTGCACCCGATTATGACATCTCGGAGGATCGCGCTTACACATCAATTCACGAGCTGGTCGAAAAAGAATTGGCGTTACCGGAAGATCAACGAATTGATTTTGTGTCAGTCGCCACTCCAAATCACACTCATCACGAAATTGCCAAAACCGCTGCACAAGCGGGCTTCAATGTGATGTGCGACAAACCACTCACCTTCGACCTGGCTCAAGCTGAAGACCTAGGTAAAATCGTCGACGAATCGGGTGTGGTTTTCGCAGTCACTCACAACTACACCGGGTACCCGTTGGTGCGGCAGGCACGCGAAATGATTCTTGCCGGAGAGCTGGGTGAAATCCAAGCAATCCGTTCCTGTTACATTCAGGGGTGGCTCAGGACCCGGCTTGAATCCGAGGACCAAAAGCAGGCGGCCTGGCGTACCGATCCGTCCAAAAGTGGGGCAGCCGGTTGCTTTGGAGATATCGCGACCCATGCGTATAACCTGGGTCGGTATATGACAGGCCTGCTTCCGGATCAGGTCAGTTGCCATTTAAAAACGTTTGAATCCGGCCGAGCTCTCGACGATTACGGAACTGCCCTAATCAAGTATGAAAATGGAGGGCTGGGAACTGTCACCGCGTCCCAAATCAGCCATGGCCGTGAAAATGATCTCTCGATTGAAATCGACGGCACCAAGGGAGCATTGCAGTGGCGGCAAGAAAATCCGAATGAGATGACCATTCGGCAAAATGGCCAACCCCACAAAATCTACACTCGCGACCCCAACGCACCTTTCATGAATGCCAGTGGAGCCGCTGCCTGTCGGCTGCCATCCGGACATCCGGAAGCATTTTTCGAGGCCTTTGCGAACGTTTATCAATCGGCTTACGATGCGATGTGCTTGCGGGCCTGCGGAAGTGATCACGAAAAAACAGATACGATCTATCCCAATATCAATGACGGCATTGAAGGAATGTATTTCATCGAACAATGTGTCGCTAGCAGTCAAAACAATGGGGGCTGGCTGCCGTTGAAACATAATCGTGCGCGACGATAACCAAGCCGTCTGAATTACCCCGCTTTAAAACTTTCCTTAGTTGAAAAATCGAACATGGAATCAGAAATTGTAGACCGCTCCGCAGCAATCCAGAAACGGCTGATACAACTGCGAGACTCTCTTTGACTACGACAACAAGAAAAAACAGGTCGCGGCTATCGAGGAAAAAATGGC
The DNA here is from genome assembly GCA_036137535.1 of Planctomycetota bacterium. GTDB lineage: Bacteria > Planctomycetota > Planctomycetia > Pirellulales > Pirellulaceae > JABAAE01. The sequence goes on from JAZABE010000194.1 coordinate 12,030, forward strand.
CGCTGCCAATTTCTGGGATCACCAAGAAGCCGCCCAGGAAGTCGTCGCTGAACTCAAGAGCCTCAAGCTGGTGTTGGGCCCACTTGAAAAAGCTATTGCCTCTGCTGAAGATCTTGACACCCTGCTTGAATTGGCAGATGAAGATCCTGCTGTCGTCGGCGAAGTTGAAACCGAAGTTGAATTGCTCGAAACACTGTTGAATGAACTCGAGTTGAAGGCCCTGCTGAATGGACCCCACGATTCCAATGGCGCTATCCTCACCCTCAACGCGAGAGATGGGGGAACCGATGCCAACGACTGGGCAGAAATGATGCTCCGAATGTATTCCCAATGGGCTCAGTCCAACGATTATTCAGTTAGCCTGCTCGATCGTAGTGACAATTCTGAAGCTGGAATCAACAATGCTACAATTGTCGTCCGAGGCCCCATGGCCTACGGCTACCTCAAGGGTGAAACGGGTGTTCATCGCCTCGTCCGAATCAGTCCTTTCAATTCCGAAGGGAAGCGGCAGACCAGTTTTGCCGCCGTCAATGTTTCGCCGGAAATCTCGGACTCCGTGGAAATAGAAATCGATGAAAACGATGTCGAAATGCAAACTTTTCGCGCTAGTGGAGCCGGAGGACAACATGTCAACAAAACAGACAGTGCTGTCCGTTTGATCCATAAGCCAACCGGCGAAACGGTTTCTTGCCAAAATGAACGAAGCCAACACAAGAACCGGGCCACGGCCTGGAAAATGTTACGGAGCCGACTGGCCAAGATAGAGGACGACAAACGGCAAGAAGAACAGGCAGCTCAATACCAACAGCAAGCCAAAACAGGATTTGGAGCTCAAATCAGGAATTACTTTCTCCATCCTGACCAACGGGTCAAAGATGCCCGAACCGGGTTTCAAACCGGGAATTTCCACGCTGTTCTCGATGGGGAAATCCAGGGATTCCTAGATTCTGTATTGCGATGGCAAGTTCGTTCAAAACCCTAGGCCTCGAGAGCTCAGAAAGATTGACCCATTAACACCTCTGAACAAAGTTTGAGCCTAGAAAGCAACGGGAAAACGGTCTGTGTCGAGTTGTTTCCAATCGCCAAATAGTACGGACACCGCATCGCGTTTTATGGTTTCGCCAATCAACCCATTATGGCTCAAACCGTGGAGACACACAGGCACCCGGCATGGCCAGACTCCCCACCGATTCAGGATATCCGTTTTGAAAACCGGGAAAGAGCCCAAGTTTTGCTAGGGGTCGGCATGGCCGGAAATTCTTATTACTCAGTAGGTGTCCAATCCAACTTGAAAGATGAAATCAAATTCGAATTTGCTTGTCACGTCAAAGAACAACCCGAATTTATCGGCGTCATCTCTTCTATCCCTCAAATGTCACTCGAGTTGACGGAGAAAGTGAACGAGACTATTTCCCAGGACGAGCGGTCTCGAATTGAGTTCAAATCCACCAGCAAACCAGACAACCCGCAAAGCCGGTCCGAACTCATCGTCACGCCCAAAACGACTTACAACCAGTCAGACAGCCAAACGCTACAATGGGGATTTTCAATTCGCTTTTGAGGGTTGTCCGCCAAGCGATAATGGATCGCCTGCACCGCCGCTTTCGCTTTCTCTAAGAACTGGTTTCATCTTTGCCACCTGCCAATTTCTTACGGATCCACTTGAGTCGTTGCTTTAGCTCAGATTCAAATCCACGGTCAACCGGTTGGTAGTATTCCTTTTCCACACCCAGATAATCCATAGTCGCCACACCATCTTCATGATTGTGTGCGTATTGATAACCCTCACCGTGCGAAAGTGCTTTGGCACCCGAATAGTGCGCGTCACGTAACACACGGGGTACCGGCAAGATCCGACCCTGCCGAATATCGGCTCGGGCCAAACCAATCGCTGTCGTTGCTGCATTTGATTTAGGAGCACAGGCAAGATAGGAAATTGTTTGCGACAATGTCAGCTGGGCTTCTGGCAGGCCTACAAATTCACAAGCTTGCATACAGGCAACGCTCAATGGCAACGCATTTGGATCTGCATTGCCAATGTCCTCACTGGCAAGAATGATCAGGCGGCGACAAAGAAATCGAACATCTTCGCCGCCTTCAAGCATTCGTGCAAGCCAATAAATCGCGGCATCCGGGTCACTTCCGCGAACACTTTTGATCAACGCACTGGCACAGTCATAATGCTCATCCCCGCTGGGATCATATTGCACCGCGCGTCTCTGAATCGATTCTTGGATCAAGGACTGAGTTAATGGCACCGGTTTCTCAAAACAAGACAGCACCGCGACCTCCAGAGTTGCCAGAGCTTGTCGGGCATCACCATCACAGATTTGGCTCAGGAATTCCAGTGCCGAGTCTTTGACATTGATTTCAATTTTCCCAAGTCCCTTTTGGGTGTCTGAAATGGCCCGTTCCAAAAGTAATCGGATATCATCGGCCGTATGAGGTTCAAACTGAAAAACCCGACTGCGGCTAACCAATGCATTGTTAACCGCAAAAAAAGGGTTCGAGGTTGTCGCACCAATCAGGACAACAATCCCATCTTCAACATCCGCTAACAATGCATCCTGCTGGCTTTTATTAAAACGGTGGATTTCATCGATAAACAACAAGGTTTGCAATCCTCCCTCAGCCAACTCATTGCGGGCATCTTTGAGGACACTCCGAAGCTCAGTGACACCGGAATGGATCGCACTCAACTGAACAAATCTCTTCTTGGTTTCACCTGCCAGTATTCTCGCAAGCGTCGTTTTTCCAGTACCCGGTGGTCCGTAAAAGATGACCGAGCCCAACGTGTCGGACTTCACGAGTCGCCACAACAATGCCCCTTCACCCAAAAAATGGGTTTGGCCGACAAATTCTTCCAATGAATTGGGCCGCATGCGGGCCGCCAGGGGTTTCGCTGAATTTAAGTTGTTCTTTTCGGATTCAGCAAACAATGACATAGGATCGACATGACAGGTAGATCGTCGTTCAGTTACACTCTAGGAAGCAACACAATCCTAGCATATCGCTGACAACTTCGGATCGCATCATCACACATCCATGAAAGAAAATTGTTCAAAGACCGTAGACAAAGCGTCCCACAGAGCAAATGAATCCAAATCCCAAAATGCGGCAAACGACAGCCAAAACCCAAAACCCAAAACCCCTCTCTCGGTCATCCTGACGGGACTCCTGCTGACGATTCTGACAATTCTCGCCCTCCAAGTGGACAATTGGTCTCGAGACTGGATCTGCAACACCTCGCAAACAGATCCGTATTCAACCGACCCAAACTTGCGTCCCGTTGATTGCTTGCATGCACCGCACGAATTGGCTGATTTGGTGATCAAGGTCCTGCAAGAGGTTCCCCGCTGGGAATTGGTCGAAAAAAACAAAACCGGAGAAGGAACAGTTGTGATCTCACTCGTTCACAAAACCTTTTTTCTTGGATTCAAGGATGATATTCAAGTGACCATCAGGAAAACTCAAACAGGATCGCGTCTGTCCGCGAAAAGTCAGTCGCGAATCGGCAAAGGCGATCTAGGGCAAAATCCACGCAATCTCAAGGAATTGATTTCGCTACTGCGACAAAACTTGACTGTAAGTCATCTGGTAACATCGCCGAAGTGATCACCATCCATTGAAGATGGAGATCTCTCAAGAAGAAACAAACCGGCAAGCCAACTCGAACCAGTCCACATCTGCTGACAGGTTGGTTGCATCGTATTTCACGGTTCCCAAGATAGGGACCAACGATCGTTTCGCAATTTCAGCTTCGTTGGTCGTCACGCTTGCGTCACCCTCCGACGTGCGGACATCGTTGAGAACGATGCCCCCTATGTTTAAGCCATCTCGAAATGTTGACGCCGTGATTAACGTTTGCATCGCATGATTAATACAACCTAAAACATTGGGGACAACGACGATCAACGGATAGCCATAATCATAGGCAAGATCTGCAAAATATTCGTCGTCTGTAACGGGTGACATTAATCCACCCGCACCTTCCACGAGAATAATATCACAGCGATCCTCCCAAACTCCGATGCCCGACCTCAACAAGTCAGAATCAACTGACTTACCCTCCGCTTTTGCTGCGAGGTGCGGTGCCATCGGTGCTTCAAATTTTTGTGGGCACACATCGTTAAGTGTCAGGGGCCGTCCAGCACTTTCCCAAAGAGCAATCGCATCCGAAGAATGCACTTCTTCACCTTCACGAATACAGTCGCTGGCAACGGGCTTGTAAACACCTACATTTTTCCCGGCTGAAACTAGCGATCTCGCGATAATCGATGTGACAAACGTCTTTCCAACCTCGGTGTCCGTCCCCGTGATAAAAAGGCCTCGTTCCGGTTTCTGCAACATGACTTTAAACTAGACTGATTCAAGATGATTTCAAAAGAAAAATGGTTTCAGAAATTCTATGCCAGACAACACAACTGTCAAAGTCGGATTAGTTCAAACGCATTACCCGGACTCTCGCGAGGCAGCCTTCTCGGAAGTATCCGACCTCATCCAACAATGCGTAGACCGCGGAGCAGAACTGGTCTGTTTGCAAGAATTGTCGTTCGATCCCTATTTTTGCCAAACCGAAGATCACTCCCATTTTGCACTGGCCGAAGATCTAAACGGCTCGATTGCTAATTTCGCGGCCGAACAGTCAAAAAAACATTCCATCGTTTTACTCGCTGGCCTGTTTGAACGTCGGGCACCAGGAATGTTCCACAATTCATTCTTGATCTTTGAAAAAGATGGGACTTGCGTTGATTTGTACCGAAAAACTCATATTCCCGAGGATCCTTCTTTTAACGAAAAATTTTACTTCACTCCCGGGGAAAACACCTTTCCGTCTTTTAAGACTTCCGTCGGAACAATCGGTGTCTGCATCTGCTGGGACCAATGGTTTCCCGAAGCCGCGCGGTTGACAGCACTCTCGGGGGCCCAAATCATCTTCTTTCCATCGGCAATTGGTTGGCAGGCTGACGACAAAAAACATTTCGGACAAAGTCAAGTTGAGGCCTGGAAAACCATGATGCGAAGTCATGCCATTGCCAACGGTGTCTTTGTTTGTGCAACCAATCGGACCGGATTGGAGTCGAGTATTGAATTTTGGGGAAACTCTTTCGTTTGTGATCCTTACGGTAATTTTCTCGAGGTTGCCTCTCAAGATCAACAGGCCGTACTCATCAGCGAACTGAATTTGTCGATTTGTGAAACGGCCCGAACCCATTGGCCATTTCTGCGAGATCGACGAACGGACCTTTACGCGGAAATCACCCGAAAATTGAGAACGGACCAAAGGGATCGACACTAAATTGGAAACGGTTGTTCTAGAGTGTGCGACCATTTTAACCTCCCGTAAAGAAAGAAGATTGCAGAGACAATTGGCCTGGTTTCCCTAGTAGGGCACAGTGATGTGAACCGAAAAACCAGTCGTCCATTAACAATGGATCCCAGCAATTGCGACGGAAACCTTTGAGCAAATTTTGAATCCCGAACTCTTGTCAAAAACCACTGCTTGAGTTTGAATGGAGTCTGAGCCTGTGGTCCTTTTCCAGTAACCCTACATCTAAGCCTGTTTCATGAGATTGATTCTACTCTTGTCGTTTGTCATCGTTTCGGGTTGCGATCTCGGCACCTATAGCAAGCGTTACAGTGAGCGGATCGGCACGATGACTTCGATGGCAAACAGCAACAAGAATTTAGCAGACACCCAAATTAGTGTCGGCGGAGGTGCAAAATTTCGCATACCCAAGATCTGCTACTACGAGGGCTCCGGCGAGTACACCTCGGGAAGTGACGACAATTTAGCTCGGATTCCTGGAATTGACCTCAAAGGATTTACTGCTTCCTATCTCGGTGATGTCGAGTATGAATCCAAGTTTCTTCCCTTTCAAATTTACTTTTACTTTGTCGGAAAGGACGTTTACCCAGGCGCTCAAGAAGCCCAAACCGAAATCAAAAAAGAGATTCGCACCGTTTTGAAAAACACTGAGATCTCCTGGTCAAACCAAACGATCGTTGCCTATGACGGCACGGAACATGCTTGGGCGACGGCGACCGTGACCGCTGGTTTACCCTTTTCAGTCTTCCAGGACGGCAGCCCAAAACCGACAAATCTGCCCGGAAGAATGGACCTGTGCTTGACCACCAATAATGGGGGAACGTTGATTGTCGTCTTTCGAGCACCAGCAGATATCTTTGGTCATGATCAAGAACCTCTCGTTGAGGGGACGTTGAAATCAATTCAGGGATTCAAATAATGGAGAATCGCCTGTTTTGGGTTGGTTCACCGTCTGCGAACCCGGGAATCCTCATTGCAAATGATTCAAGATTGAAACTCGCAACCGCCGAAAATCGCTTGAAAAGCACTTAATTTCACTGGCGAGACACGCTTTTTGTCCATAAAATACGGGAATCGGAAACAGACCAGCAGTTTCCACGTAATACCTGTAGCTGTGTCCCCATTTCCCTGGCTCGAGAAACACTATGCGACGACTCTGGATCTTTGCACTCCTTGCATGCACGACTTTGGTACTGAGTGCGTGCGGCGGCAAACCAACCCAAACCGCTAACAATACTTCGACATCCAATAGTCCCCAGGAATCCAGTTCTCGGCCTAGTCGAAACGCTGCTGGAAATGCCTCAAAGACGTCCAATTCGACTTCCCAAAATTCTCCCTCTCAAGCCGGGGGAGATTCCCGGAAAAAAAACGGTGGTTCTGGCCAAAGTGGATCGACTGGCGGAAACATGTCGAACGACCCCCGCATGCAGAACGGGAGATCGGGTCAGGGTGGATCGGGTGACGGACAAATGACGGGTGATCCCCGCATGCAAAATGGCGCTGGGCAGGCATCAGGAGGTGGAGAACCTCAAAAACCCGATTACCTTTCACAAGCTCAATGGGACAAACTGGATCCTGCAGCCAAAAAACGGATGTCCGGACTTCGTGGCAGTGGCGGCGGCCGTCGCCAAAGCGGAAATTCAGCCGGTTCAAGTGAGGGCTCCGGTGAGGGAGCCATGCAAAACGATGCCCGTTCAGGGAATAGCGCAGGTTCAGCTTCTGCACCCGGCGCAGGTTCAGCTTCTGCACCCGGTGGAGGTGGCGCTGGTCCAGGTCGACCTTTCAATGGTGGCCAACAGCCAGCCCAAACCGAGCCAATCACCCTCAAGGATAAAGCAATCCAAGCATTTCAGAATGGCGACGATGATGGTGGCTTTCAATACATGTATGGGCATATGATCGCCGAAGACGCAGGACGAAAACAAATCGCTTTGCAGATGCTTCCCAGTGTGAAACGACCTCGCACTGCGATGCGTTGGGGTGTCGGAGTTGTGTTCAAAAAAAATAAAGACTTTGACGGTGCTCCTCCAAAAATTGGAGAAAAGCCAAATGTTCTGCCCCAACCGAGAAACTCGAATCGAAACGGACGGGGAAGAAATAGCGGTGGTTTTGGTGGAGGTGGCGCCCCCGGTCTTGGTGGAGGCGGAAGTAGTTTCGGCGGAGGAAGTCGTAGTGGCAACCCAGGAAACGGTGGCATTGAGGAGCTTCAATATTACACCGGTGAGGTGGGGGACATTTTACTTGAAATGCTCGACAAACTGCGCACCCGGGGACAATTTGGTCAAATGATTGCTCAAGTCAGCAAGGATAACGGGACAAGCTCAAATAGTCGCAACCCGTCCAGGGGAAGTTACTCAGCAGGCGCCTCTGGCAGTAGTGGCATGATTGATGATGGGCGGAGCGAAGCGGATTTGAACCGCAACCGTTTCGGGGGTGGGAGTAACCGCAACTCCGGCGGCCGCTCCAATGCCCGTAACAAAAGCGATGACAACGCGACTGGATCCAATTATAAAAATCTTCTGCCAGGGGTTTTGATGTTGGGCAAAGCAACCCTGAAGTCGCTACAAGGCCGCGCCAAGGCCCACGGAATTGACGTCTTGGTTGTGTTTGAAGTGAGCTGCAAGAGTGTCCCCTCCACTGGACAAAAAATCAATGACACCAAAATTTCACTTTACGATGTTGCCAAGCCCGCTCCGGTCCGTGTGGGTCGACCGAGCACAACATTGAACAACATCCGTATCTGGATGACTCGACAAAACAGCCAGGACGATTCCAAGGATCCTGTTCGAACCGCGGTTCGAGGAATCTTTGAACCCGGCAAAGAAGGTGGATTCCTGGAAACTTACAAGATTGCTTCGATGCCAAATTTAAACGCCAACCAGGTGATGAATCGTCTCACGACATTGATTCCGGAGGGGAAAGCATCCGGAAACCCAATGCCGGCTTTGGTCGAACTGACGTACTACCGCCAAAAAGGATTGCTGCCTGAAAAGCCCTATGTTGATTCTGTTAATCAGCTTACTGGGTCCAAAATCGGTGATGCCATGCTTAATGGTGAGGAAGAAGATCGAATCAAGGCAATTAGTCTTCTGCTGCCTCCAGAGTGGAAGGTCCAGGAATCCGCTGGCAGTGACGCAGGCGATGACCTTCTCTAAAATCACTCCATAGGATTTCCTGGTTTCAGCTCTTTGCCTCTTAGAGAGACTGTTTTCTGCCCTGCTATCGGATTTTGTTCAGGTCACTCGCTGGTCAAACAAAAACTCGGTCGTTGATTTTCAAGAAATTCATGATCAAATCACTCGCCAATCCTGATGCTCTTGAAATTCGGACCTGTAGTTTCGGAAAAGGGCTTTTTGCAAAACGGGATATTGTCGAAAAAGAAATTATTGGGCTGGTTACAGGCAGGGTCATCGATGATCCGGATTACTGCTCTGATTACTGTATTGAGCTGGACGATCATTTTTCGCTGGAGCCGTTTGAACCCTTTCGATTTCTTAACCATGGTTGCCAACCCAATGCAGAATTGCTTTCTTACGAAGAAGAGACTTTTGCAGATATTTTCTTACTGGCCATTCAAGACATTCCGATCGATTCTGAAATCCTAATCGATTATGCTTGGCCTGCAGATTCCACAGCACCTTGTCATTGCCAAAGCCCTAACTGCCGTGGTTGGATCGTAGCGGAAGAAGAAATCCACTTGATCGACCGTGGCAATTAATTATTTCAAACCGCCACTGAACAACGATTTTCGTCGATCATTTAATAATTGGAGTTGATTTTTGATTGACTTGAAACGCCTTGCAAAGGCCTATGCCATTGCAAAAGACAACTTGTTGCAAGAAAGAAACAAAGAAGGTCACTGGGTTGGCCAACTTTCTACATCGGCCCTTTCAACGGCCACGGCAGTCAGTGCCCTGTCTGCCGTGCAAAAAGCAACCGGAAATCGCGACTATCAAAAATGGATTAACGGGGGAATTCAATGGCTAGCCGAAAACCAGAACCCAGATGGGGGATGGGGAGATACACGGAAAAGCTACTCCAATATTTCGACAACATTATTGGTCATTGCCGCGGTACATTTTGCTGAACAGCAAAACGACCTGCAATCACAGCTTGTTCAGGCCGAACAATACGTTCAAGAACAGGGGGGCATTCCCGGCTTACGTAAACGCTATGGAAATGACAAAACGTTTGCTGTGCCAATCTTGGCAAACTGCGCAATGGCAGGCACCCAAGACTGGAATGAAGTTGCAGCATTTCCATTTGAAGCAGCCTGTGTTTCCCAAAAATTTTACCACTTAATGCAACTGCCCGTCGTCAGTTATGCCATTCCTGCTCTAGTTGCTATCGGGCAAGCAAAATATTTCCATGATCCACCCTGGAACCCAATCCTGCGATTTGTCCGACATTGCACAGTGAAGCGTAGTGCCCAAGTCCTTGAAAGAATGCAACCTGCAAGTGGGGGATTCCTAGAAGCGATTCCCTTAACCAGTTTTGTCGTAATGGGTTTGGCAACCACTGGGCGGGCTAAACATCCCGTCGTGAACAAAGGAATCGAATTTATTCAAAAATCCACTTTGAGCGATGGAAGCTGGCCGATTGATACTAACCTAGCAACCTGGAACACGACCCTTTCAATTAATGCACTTTCCTCGGAATTGAATGGCCTGAGCCAAACCAGCGTTACTTTAGCAGGCTTGTCTTGCACAGACTGGATCCTGAATTGTCAAAATAAATCGGTTCACCCTTTTACCCATTCACCGCCCGGTGGTTGGGGTTGGACCGATCTTTCTGGTGCCGTGCCTGATGCAGACGACACGCCCGGAGCACTTTTGGCCCTATCCAATTTAAAAAAACATGGAAATTGTTCGGACGACCAAAAACAAAAAATCCAGCAAGCAGCCACGCTTGGTATCGATTGGCTTTTGAGACTTCAAAACCGGGACAACGGCTGGCCTACTTTTTGCCGGGGATGGGGCAAATTTCCGTTTGACCGCAGTGGGCCAGATATCACGGCCCACTGTCTGCGTGGGATCTACTGTTGGCGACACGAAATCGATACCCAAGCCAACAAAATGGATCGCGCCATCACAAAGGGACTGCAGTACCTGAATAAGACGCAACAGGCCAACGGAAGCTGGTTACCCCTGTGGTTCGGCAACCAAGATCACCCTCAAGAAGAAAACCCCATTTATGGAACCTCTAGAGTCCTGAAGGCTTTTTCTGAACTGGACTTGATCGAAACTTCGGCTGCAAAGCGAGGCATAGCCTGGCTGGCTGACTCACAAAATCTCG
>JAZABE010000195.1:0-2645 GCA_036137535.1 Planctomycetota bacterium
GAATCCACCCGGCCTCAACAGGATCAAATAAACGGTGCGGTCCCGTTAATTGACAATGACGTTAAACCCAAGGACCTCCAAGAGCGAGGTTTAGAGGAATCGAGTGACGAGGATCATCCAACAGAGCTTGAACTCAAAGTGTTGAATACCAAGAACCGAATTTCGGTTCTGAACGGCCAGGTTGAACAAATTGTCGACTTTCAGTTTTACGGGTATTGGTGGCTCTTTAGTGTCGGCGGACTCCTAATGGTTCGAATGCTCATCGATCCATTCATGATCCGCCGTCCTTTGTTGGAGCCCAACCTTGAATTTTCCGGCTTGACATTTCTGACCGTTGTTTTGCTGGTTTTTCTGATTGTCAATGTCATTTCCGCGAAGGTGACCCAGGAGGATATTCGGGCGGCGGAAAGCGGAAAAAACTTGGCCACAGCAAAGGCTGAAACTCCAAGTAATTCGAAAGGCCCTGGATACAGCTTGTTATTTTTGTTTCCAGTGATTCCTACGTTCGTGGCGAACGATTTTGTTGCAAACGATCAAGAGGAACTCAAAAACACGGTAGAGCAATCTGGGGCTCCTTCGTTAACCACCGTGACCAAATTAGTGGCCATTTTCGGTCAGTTGATAATCGTGGTTGGCATTTATCTTGTTGGGTATTTGCATTTTAACAATACAAGGATGGGGATTGGGATTGTAACCCTGTATTTGTTATTGCCTTACACTGCTGAAATGACGGGAAGGATTATTCACATCCTGCCGGCTGCGGCGATGGTCTGGGCCGTTGTTTGTTACCGAAAGCCTTTGTGGTCTGGTCTGTTTATTGGTTTGGCGATGGGTTTGGCCTATTATCCGTTGTTTCTGCTGCCCCTTTGGATTAGTTTTTACTGGCACAAGGGATTGCGGCCGTTTTTGTATGGTTACCTCGTCATGGTGGGAATTCTTGCGATCACGCTGATTTTCACGTCTAGCAGCCTTGGGCATTTTGGACAAAATCTCCGCGCGATGTTTGGGCTTTGGACACCTCTCATGGAAGGATTGCAGGGTTTTTGGGAAAGTGGCAACTTGGATCCGAGTTTTCGAACTCCTGTCATTGCTGCGTTTTTCTGCTTAAGCATTTCATTTGCCGTTTGGCCTGCCCAGAAGAATCTGGGCACTTTGTTGAGTTGCTCCGCAGCATTGATGGTTGCCGTGCAATTCTGGAATGGTTTTGGCGGCGGTATCCTGATGGCTTGGTATTTGCCACTGGCTTTAATGACAATGTTCCGCTCTAACCTAGAAGATCGCACAGCGATTTCTCTGTCTCTGGAAAAGTAACAACGAACGGCAAGACTATTTTGCCAATGAACTTGGGTGTTCCGCGGTTTTGCCGCAGCGATCTGACTGGTCTTTTAGGAGACACCTTACCCCATCAGCTGGTTTCTGTTCCTTAATCCCGTTTCTGCTTTGATTTTGGAGGATTGCAGCGAAGGCAGCAATGAGGGCAAAATCAAAGCGGACGTCTGCTTTTGTGTGCTTTGGCGGCGACAGTGAGACCAGCAAAAACTCTTGTGGTTTGCAGAAACCATTGAGATTTCCGCCCAAAGCCGATCTTTCTCTCTGGCTTGGAAGCAGCTTTGGTATTGAGCAGGTTTGAGCTACTTTCTGTTATCGAGACGGTCGTTGCCAAGTTCCGTTCCTGAAAACCGAATGGGCCGGATTGAATTCAGTTACGCTTTCAAAGCTAATCGTGGGTGTTCTGTCGGGCAATTGACCTTTAAACAACTTGCGCCATAAATCGGTTGTGGCCCAGCTCGTTGTTTTACTCAAGGAACGTTCGGGCGGATTTCTCAATTGCAGTTCAATCTTCAAAAGGCTGTACAAGGTTTGGTTTGAGAGTTCGCCCTTGAATGCATCAGCCAACGGATCCCGAGTCAAGCCCTGATTCAATTGGTTAAACAATTGCTGGACGCGTGTGTCCTCCATGATTTTTTGAGCCCGCTGGGGTTTCCCCTGCCGGACGAACATGAGTGCTTCCAGTAATTTTTCGCGGGGGCTACCTTGTGCCTCGGTTTCTCGGCTGCTGGCGTTTCCGTTTGGGTCAGTATTCTGGTTCAGGAAAAGCACGTTACTAAAAGCGGGGTCTGTCAAGAAACCGAGCACCTTGAATGTCTGTTGTTCTTCGGTATTTCTTGCGGAGTGGATCAAGCCACGGAGGGCACTTCTGCGAAGCTTGCCTTTGCTCTGGGCTGCACAAATCAAATAGAGACGAATGGTGAGATCCTGCGCCACTGGTTGTCCAATGGGCGAAAATTCTTCGGCAAGGTCCCGGTATTGGGAAAAGTCGTTTGGCGAAAGTCGCCTGAGTTTTTCCGTTGGTACCTCAAATTGCATTTGTGCCTGAGAAGGTACCGCAAAACTAAAGGAGCTGATGCAAAAAAAAACCACGGTCATGAAAATCGTCACGTGATTCTGAAGCCAATAGATCATCTTGGTCGTTTAGGGGAGCTCGATTGTTGATTTTTCTGGGCTTGCTGGCTCCGGTCCTGGATCGGTTTCTTCAGGAAAGGAATCAGGCATGTTGATAAAAGCCATTCGAAGTTGATGCACGGTTGAGGTTAACATTTCACTTTCTTCCTTATCCAGATTGCCCTTGGTCTTCAGTTCCAGCA
>JAZABE010000196.1:0-2673 GCA_036137535.1 Planctomycetota bacterium
TTGGGACTCTCTGTTTTGCTCATTGGAGGCATTACGGTCGCAATCAACTTTCACTTAACAACTCTGCGAGAACAACAGGACGAAATTGAGCGATCCCAAGTTGCTCGACAATCACTGTTCCTGATCACAAAAGACATCCGAGCCGCAATTCAGTACAAACCGATTGAAACCACGGCACTTAATGAACTGATCGAAAGCATCCAGGCGGCTGCCGACTTGGGAGCCATTGCCGAAGGCATCGGAATCGAGGACGAGACCTTGGAATCAATGGGTGTGCCGACCGGTGGAAACTCAGGAGAAGAACTACTCGAATCCCAGTACGTCGCGACGCGACCGGGGATTTACGGAACTTCAACAACGTTGCAAATCGATGTCAGCCGACTCCCTCGGCGTGACCAATACAACTTGGTTGTTTTTACCGATGGTACGCAAAGCGATATCACCAGTGACGTAAAGACAATTACGTATTTTGTTCGCAACGAGGAAAACTACGAAGAAGACACTTCTTCAGAAGAAGTCAATCTCAATGAAACTCTCGGACTCGTTCGCCGCAGCTTGGATCGCGCAGTAACTCGCTACACGCTGGACTATGGTGCCGAGATCAACATGGAGGATTATGAAGAAATCCTAGCTCAGGAAATTACTGAAATCGAGTTCCGCTATTGGGATCAAGAAAATGAATCCTGGCTAACGGAATGGGATAGCGACGAAATGATGGGCATGCCCGCTGCAGTTGAAATTTCAGTCGCCCTCGGAGTCAAATCTACTGACGACGAAGATGCAGAGGATGACCGCAAGATCTATCGATCGGTTGTTTATTTGCCGATCGCCGAGATTCTCCCTCCCGAACCAGAGGCTCTCGAGGGAGAACTGACCGAAGAGGACAGCGAAGCGACCAATGGAGAGGAATCCGAAGGGAGCGAACGATGAATAAACAAAATCGGGATTTCACCGCACAGCGAAAAGGTGTTGTGCTTGTCATGGTGGTCGTCGTCATCGCCATTATGTCACTGTCGGCCTACGGCTACACTTTGATGATGCAAACTGAAAGTGAAGCCACCATGCTTTCAGGGCGAAGAATCCAGGCGAGAAGACTCGTCGACTCTGGAGTCGAACATGTTCGAGTCTTTTTATCACAGGGTGATGAAATCATCCAACAATCCGGGGGGATCTTTGACAACCCGGACTACTTTCAAGGGGTCGTGGTCAGAAACGATGAAGACCCACGGATGTTCGGCATGTTCTCAATCCTAGCTCCCAATATGTCCGAGGAAGGTGTGCAAGAAGGAGCTCGGTTTGGCCTGCAGGACGAATCGGTCCGACTCAATCTCAATATTCTCACGCTGGCGGATGCTTACATCGAAAACGGAGGGCGGACTTTGCTGTTGGGCCTTCCTGAAATGGATGAAGAAATCGCTGATGCAATTATGGACTGGATTGACGAAGATGATGAAGCTAGGGAATTTGGCTGTGAATTCAACGATTACTACAAAGGTTTGAATCCAACCTACACCCCCAAAAACGGGCCGCTCGATTCAGTTGAGGAATTACTCTTAGTCCGGGGAATTACAGCCGAACTTCTTTTTGGCGCCGACGCAAATCATAACGGTGTCATCGACATTGAAGAACAACAAGCTGCCGGTGTGCTGGAACCGGAACTCGTGCTGGGGTGGTCAAATTATCTGACACTTTTTAGCAAAGAAAGAAACTACACCAGCAACGGCCAACAACGGGTTAATATCAACAGCGCCAACTTGGAAAATCTTTACAATGATCTATCCGCATCCATGCGTGAAGAATGGGCTTCCTACATTGTTGCCTATCGCCTGTTTGGACCTTACACGCCAAGTGATGACGATGAAACCGACGGTGTTGTCACCGGGAATGACCTTGACCTCAGCGCGGAAGGCTCGTTTACCTTTTTGCAGGTTCTCGATTTAGTTGATACCTATGTGAAAGTTGACTTGGGTGGAGATTCGGTCATTGTGCCTTCACCGATTACTTCCGATAAACTCGGTGGCACGCTTCCAACCCTGATGGACAATCTCTCCATCTACGATCAAGACGTGATTACCGGCCGATTGAATATCAACCAGTGCTCAAGACAGTTGCTGCTTGGTATCCCTGGCATGACCGAAGAAATTGCGGATGAGATCGTTTCTCGTCGTGATTTAGTCATTGACCCAGAAGAAATCGCAGATATCAATCGAAACTGGGAAACCTGGATTTTAGCCGAAGGGATTGTAACGCTTGAAGAAATGCGTTCGATGATGCAGTTTATAACGGCCAAAGGGCACGTTCATAGAGCCGAAATCGCCGGATTTTTCGTCGACGGAAAGATATCTTCTCGAGCTTCTGTCGTTTTTGACACTACGGACCGGTTCCCCCGCATATTATTCTGGAGAGATAAGAGTCATCTTTCGCTCGGATACACCAAAGAACTTTTGGGCGCGCCGCTCGAAGAGTAGAGAGAATTACCATGTCAAAAGTTATCGCAATAGAATTTGATGAAAAAACAGCTCGAGTCTTGGTCGCCAAAACGGCCGGATCGACGCTTCACCTGAGTTCAGCGTTTGAAGTCGATTTTGACTCGAGTTTTGAAGACGACGTGTCCAGCTTTGGTAAAGAAGTTGCTGATGCCATCGCAAATAAAACAGGTCGATGCGATGCATT
>JAZABE010000197.1:0-1020 GCA_036137535.1 Planctomycetota bacterium
TTCGAACTATTGATCATGATCACCGTTAATCGATTTCAAGAACAATGAATTTCGTCAATTTTCCTCAACCGTCTTCAGCCAACTCCCTTCCGGGTTTGCGTTTCGAAAATTCTTTTCTGAATGAACTTCCGGAAGATCCCTTACAGGAGAATTACTGCAGACAGGTTCGGGGTGCGTGCTATTCGCGGGTGATGCCGAAACCGATGGAAAATCCGCAAATGCTGGCATTTTCCAGGGAAACTGCGGAACTCGTAGGTTTGTCCGAAGAACAATGCAGAAGCCGTGAATTCGCTGAGATCTTCACCGGCAATGCATTCCTGGAAGGGATGGAGCCTTTCGCGATGTGTTACGGGGGGCATCAGTTCGGGAATTGGGCCGGGCAGTTGGGAGACGGGAGGGCCATAAACCTTGGGGATGTGATCAATGAGAAAGGAGAACGTTGGGCCCTGCAGCTTAAAGGGGCCGGTCCGACTCCCTACGCCCGCGGGGCAGATGGATTGGCCGTGCTGCGTTCTTCGATCCGGGAATTCCTCTGCAGCGAAGCCATGCATCATCTCGGGGTCCCAACAACCCGGGCACTGTCGGTCAACCTGACCGGGGAAGAGGTTTTGCGTGACATGTTCTACAACGGGAATAGCCAAATGGAGCCCGGGGCTGTGGTTTGCCGGGTCGCGCCGAGCTTTCTCCGTTTCGGCAACTTTCAGATCCTCACCGCCCAACAGGATTTTGAGCTTTTGCGGAAGCTTGTGGATTTTACCATCCATCATTTTTTCCCCGAGTTAGGACCCCCTGGAGAAGAGACTTATTTGAAATGGTTCAGGGAGATCAGTCAACGCACTGCAATGATGATTGCCGACTGGATGCGGGTGGGGTTCGTCCATGGAGTGATGAATACCGACAACATGTCGATTCTCGGCCTGACCATTGATTACGGGCCCTATGGCTGGCTCGAGGATTATGATCCGGACTGGACCCCAAACACCACCGATGCAGGGGGAAAACGTTACCGCTATGCGCACC
>JAZABE010000198.1:0-1085 GCA_036137535.1 Planctomycetota bacterium
AAGCGATTCCGCCCGACATGCCTGCTGCGAAATTTCTTCCGGTTGGGCCCAGAACAATAACTCGTCCACCGGTCATGTACTCACATCCATGGTCGCCCACACCTTCAACGACGGCTTGGGCGCCCGAATTTCGGACGCAAAATCGCTCGGCAGCCTGCCCCCGGAAGAAGGCCTCTCCCTTGACGGCCCCGTAAAGGGCAACGTTGCCGATAATAATGTTTTCGGTTGGAATGAAGTCAGCTTGCTTGCTCGGTGTGACAATGATCCGTCCGCCCGAAAGCCCCTTGCCCACGTAGTCATTGGCATCACCCTCAACTTCGACAGTAATCCCAGCGGCCATCCAGGCGCCGAGGCTTTGTCCCGCTGAACCGGTGAATTTAATGTTGATGGTTGAATCGGGAAGTCCATCGGACCCAAACCGCTTGGAAACTTCGTGGCTAAGCATGGTGCAACAGCTGCGATCGGTGTTGCCGATGGGAAGGTCTATTTGAGTCTTGGAACCGTTTTCCAGGGTGGCTTGGCAGAGTTTAATTAATTTTCGATCCAGGACATCGACCAGCACATCTTCCTGGTTTCGGGTGCAGTAAATGCTCACGCTCGGATGAGGTTTTTCAGCTTTGGCCAGTAACGCGGTAAGGTCGACCCCGGCTGCTTTCCAGTGATCCAGAGCATCCCGGGTTTCCAGGACATCAACTTGTCCGACCATCTGGTTGATGGTTGCGAATCCGAGCTGGGCCATGAGGTTCCGAGCTTCCTCGGCAACCATGAACAGGTAGTTGATCACGTGTTCCGGCTTTCCAGCGAACAGTTTTCGGAGTTCGGGGTCTTGGGTTGCGATTCCAACCGGGCAGGTATTCAGGTGACATTTTCTCATCATGATGCACCCCATAGCGATCAACGGAGCGGTAGAAAATCCGTATTCTTCAGCCCCCAGAAGGGTTGCGATGACGATGTCTCGTCCGGTCTTGAGTTGACCATCCGTTTGCAGGCGAACCCGACTCCTCAGGTCGTTCATGACCAGAGTTTGATGGGTTTCAGCAATCCCGAGTTCCCAAGGTAGTCCGGCATGTTTAATGCTGGTTAGG
>JAZABE010000199.1:0-4602 GCA_036137535.1 Planctomycetota bacterium
ATTTGCCCAGTCCCCTCGCAAGATTAAGTTGATTGGCAAGGCTTTCGCGGGAACGAGCGAAAAAGAGAATGGACTGTCCTGTGTCAAATGCCACACTTTTGGGAATTACAAAGCGACTGGGATCCAGGCAATCAGCTTAACGTCGATGGCAAAACGACTAAACAAAGATTGGTTTCAACTGTATATGATGAAGCCGAGCCGCTTTCGACCGGGGACGCGGATGCCTGAGTCCTGGCCCGGTGGACAGTCTTTTTTTCCTGACGTTCTGGGAGGTGATGCGAACCAACAGATCGGGGCGATCTGGGAATATTTGTCGGACGGAGAGAAAGCGGCGAAACCCAAAGGACTGGTTCAGGCCAAAATGCAGCTGCTGGCCGATGGCATCCCAAAGCTGTATCGAAATTTTATTGAAGGTGGTGGGTCGCGAGCTATTGGCGTGGGTTATCCGGAAGAACTGAATCTTGCATTTGATGCCAACAACAATCGACTCGCGATGATCTGGCAAGGTGCTTTTATTGACGCTTCGCGGCATTGGGTGGGACGGGGACAGGGCTACCAGCCTCCGCTAGGAGATAATGTCCTCAAGCTTCCGGAGGGCGTGTCTTTTGCCAAGCCGATGATTGCTGAAACGGAATGGCCAAAACAAACTGCTAAAGAGCTTGGCCTCCGGTTTAAAGGTTATCGCTTTAACCGGGAACGCCAACCGAGTTTCCAGTATCAGCTGGACGATGTGAAAATCAGCGATTTTCCGATGCCACATGTTTCGGACGAAGAATCGACTTTTAAACGCGTTTTCACATTAACTTCAACGAAAACAAAATCGGTTTGGTACCGTGCAGCCGTGGGGGCAAAGATCACTCAAAATGATGATGGAAGTTACGCGATCGGGCAGGATTACAGGGTCAGGATTTCTGGAAAAGGCGAGCCGACGATACGAACGGTTGCGGGAAACCAGGAGCTCTTGATCAAGATTAGTCTTGCAAAGGGCAGAGCCGAATTCACCCAGGAATATATTTGGTAACCATGAAATTGAGAAACAGTTCTTCGGCAGGGATTCTATTTGGAATCATTTTAATTAGCTTGACGACCGGGAAGCTGGTTGGGCAGGACAAGGCTGTGGAAAAGCCTCGGGGTGACGAATATTACGTCATCGAGACGATTCCCACGCCGGAGGGTGTTGTTTTGGAAGGTGGTGGAATCGAGATGTTGAAGGATGGTCGCATGGCGGTATCGTCTCGTCGTGGCGACATTTACATGTTTCATCAACCTCTTCAAAAAGATGTTACCGAAATCAAAAACAAGCTTTTTATGGAAGGGTTGCATGAAGTACTGGGGCTGACCGAGAAGGATGGCTGGTTGTATGCAACGCAACGGGGCGAAGTGACACGGCTGAAAGATGTTGATCAGGACGGCTTGGCTGATCTTGTCGAAACGGTCTCCGATGAATGGGAAATCAACGGCGATTATCACGAATACGCTTTTGGTTCAAAGTTTGATAAAGATGGTAATATTTGGGTGGTGCTTTGCTTGACCGGTTCGTTCAGCAGTAACAATAAGTATCGAGGTTGGTGTCTGCGGGTGAATGCCGATGGAAAAACGATCCCAACTTGCAGTGGCATTCGGTCTCCGGGGGGGATTGGGGCCAATGTCGATGGCGAAATTTTTTATACGGATAATCAGGGGCCCTGGAATGGCACGTGTGGCTTGAAGTGGTTGCGGAAAGGTTCATTTCAGGGACATCCGGTTGGAAACAAGTGGTACGAAATTACCGATGCCATTGGGGATCGTCCTCAAGATCCCAAGAGCGGCAGCCGAATCATGACTGAAGCGAAGAAAATTCCCGAACTCGAGCCCACCGCAATTTTATTCCCCTATCGAAAAATGGGACAATCTGCCAGTGGAATTGTCTGCGATCGCTCGAACGGAAAATTTGGTCCTTTCAAGAATCAAATGTTTGTGGGTGACCAGACCTTCAGTTGGGTCATGCGTGTTGATTTGCAGAAGGTCAAAGGACACTATCAGGGTGCTTGTTTTCCTTTCCTGCAAGGTTTTAACTCCGGGACCTTGGCGGTTGAGCAGGCGGATAACGGGATGTTGTTTGTCGGCGGCACCAACCGAGGTTGGGGTTCTCGAGGGACTAAGCCGTTTTCACTCGAAAGGGTTCAGTGGACAGGGAAAGTGCCGTTTGAAATTTTGAATATGAAGGCAAGGCATGATGGATTTGAACTTACGTTTACCAAACCAATAGATCCGGTTTCCGCTAGCGACGTTGCTTCCTACAAGATGCCAACTTACACCTATATTTTTCAAAGCAGTTATGGTAGTCCTGAAGTGGATCACGTTGACTGCAAGATCACCAAAGCGGTTGTTGGCAAAGATGGCAGGTCTGTGCGGTTGACGGTGGATCAATTACATGTGGGGCATGTCCACGAGCTGCATCTGGATGGCGTTTTGTCCCAAGGCGGAAAAAAGCTACGCAACGCAGTCGGTTACTACACGTTGAACTTTGTTCCCGAAATCATGAAAAAATAGAGATTTAGATCACTAGGGCTGAATTCCCTCAAAGCGGGTTTGGCAAGTAATCAAGTTTCGGTAATGATTGGCGTGAGCCCGAAGTTTACGATTGTTTAGCTTTTTTTTGGTAGAAGAACTTCAATACGATTTCCCGTGAGGGGGCTTTGGTGACACGTGAGACCCAAATACAGGCGATCAATGAAAAGAGAGATCCCGGAATAAAAGGGTCAAAACCGAGTAACCGGTATGCCTGAAAAGAACCAGTGAGCCAGGAGCCGATTGAATAGGCTAGGCAGTGGCAAACAAAGCCAGTAATCATGCCCGCCAGGACCCCTTGCCAGTTCATGCGTTTCCAGTAGAGGCTCAGAGCGATGGGTGCTAAAAAAGTGGTTGATAATCCACCACCGGTGAAGATGATCAAGTCTTGCAAGAACTGGGGTGGGTTGATGGCTGCTGCCATTGCGGCCACACCCACGATGATGGTGGTGAGGTAAGTCACTTTTTTTATTTTCGATTCACTGGCTCGGGGGTATTTTCTCTGATAGATGTCACGGACAAATGCTGATGAAATCATTAACAAGAAGCTGTCCATTGTTGACATCACAGCTGCAAATGGGGCGGCCACCAAGATCCCGGCCAGCCAAGGCATTTCAATCATTTGGGTCAAGAAGCTGGCCATTTCCGGCATGATTCGGTCAGAGTCGGTTTCCCATCCCGGCAAAAGAACCCGGGCGCAACAGAAAATGATGACGATCGGAAAATAGATCAGCGAGTAATAAACGCAAACCACGAAAATGGACTGTTTTAAAGTTGCACAATCTTTAAAAGCCATTAAGCGAACCATGTTGCTGGGTTGTCCAGCACTACTGAATGTCCAGAAAAAGAAAAATGAAATTGCAAGGGCAATCGGCAGAAAAGCTTCATTGGAATTTGCTGTAACCTTGACCCCGGGCACGGAAACATATTTTCCCTGGGTAATAGTTTGTTGGGCGGGTTGGTCGGGGGGCAAGCTGAACGCCAGTTCTCGATTGTTCTCATAAAGTTGGAGGTTACTTGCAATGAAATCATCATCCAGGTTTTTGATTTCGATTACTTTCAAACGGTACACTTGCTTCTCACCCGGATAGGGCATAGATTCCTTAACTCGAAAAAGATGCTGGCTACCCGTTTCGTTGAGTGTTCCCTGCAGCCAGGCGTTCTTTGGAATTGTCTCTTTGGCTCCTGCAACAGCCAAGTTTCGTTCGATGGGAGGAACCATCTTGGCCATTTCCCGGGTTGCCTTGTCGAGGCCGCCAACCGCCCAAAGGGCTAAAGGCAGCATGAAGAGGACACCGGCCACCATGAAGAATCCCTGCAAGACATCGGTCCATACGACGGCGCGGAAGCCGCCGTAGGTCGTGTAGGCAATCACCACGATGCCAAATACAAACAGGCAGATCACGTAAGCCGGGTCTGCATTAATGCCGACAGCTTTGACCAGGGAAGCTGTTGTAGTCACTGCAGAATCAAAAATAGGGATCCCGTTTAAGAGGGTCTGCAAGATTTTACTGCCCGCCTTGAACTGGGCGACCAGGTTGAAAATCATAAAAAAAATAATGAAGTAAGTTGCCGTGGTTCCAATCAACGAACTTTCAAATCGACCTCGCATCATATCGGGGATCGTGATGGCATTGGTTTTTCTCGAAAACTGATTGATCCTTTTGGCCAGCAATCCAATCGCGACGATTGGAACGATCATGTACCCGGCAATCCAGAGCGCGAGGATCCAGCCGTGGGTATAAACTAGTGAAGGGAATCCCATGAAACTACCACCGGAAGCGCTTGTGGCAGCAAAGGTCAAAGCGAAAGCCCAAACGCCTAGCGTACGACTTCCCAGAAAATATTCACTCAAAAAAGACTTTGACTGTCGTAGGCGGTTGGACAAAATCGCCAAGGCAAAAACCAGAAGAATGTAAACGGAAAACGAAATAACCGCAGAATAGTTAGATCCATCGGCGATGAGTGGTAAGAACAAGGGATTCATGAGTTCACCTTATCTGGATCCTGAGGTCTGTCATTGTCACCGAGTTCATTGTCATCGAGTTCATT